>NZ_RZPH01000007.1:0-21238 GCF_004022825.1 Mesorhizobium sp. M7A.F.Ca.CA.004.04.2.1 | reverse complement strand
GATTTATCCGCCCGCAGCCTTCGCGCAATGACAACGAATGAAGCAATGCTGGCGCTTGCTGTCATCGGGGCGAACCTCACTGCTGGACGGCGCTGATTGGGGCCACAGCAACGAAATTGCGCGCTGTGACAGAGTTCCTGCGCGGTGTGGCCGTGAGCCGAGCCTCATGCGCGGCGAAATTTGTCGATATCTGCATTGATTGCTTTTTCCGCCCGCGCCTCGCGCTTGATGGAACGAATGAACTCCAAAGGGGGTGGTCTGCTGTATGTATACCGCGCCGTCCAGCACGATGCGCAAGCCGGACCCATGAAGCGATACGGGCTGAGGCCGTGGAGCCTGCCAGATATCGCGGGGTCGAGGCCGAAGGGGGCGGCGGAGCCTGCGTAGCCGAACGCGAACGGTAGGTCCAGCGCGATCACTTCTTGCCGGGCCTAGCCTGCACTAATGGGCGAACATATGCTGAACGACTCCGCGCAAATGCAAGGCCGGGAGTTGATCCGGAAGCATACTTGGCACACTATGTTCTAAGGCCGGAAGAGGTTGTCTGAGGACGCACCCCACCTACTGCTTTAAGCCACCAGATCGTTTGCGACTGCGCGGTGGCCCGTACGCCTCCGGCGAAGGCCGCCTTGCGAGAGGAGGGCACGGTAGCGAGGCTGCGCTCTTAGGGTCGTCCTTACGAGCGAAGTTAGCAGCACAGCATGAGCATGTGACGTTATTGACCGGGCCGGAGCGGCGGCGTCGTTGGAGTGAAGCGGATCAGTGCCGGATACTGGCCGCGGCATTCGCGCCCGGGGCCACGGTGGCGGCGGTGGCGCGTCAGTACGATGTCGCGACCAGCCTGATCTATAAGTGGCGCCGCACGGTGAGAGCCCGCGAGACGGACTTTGCCGAAGTTGTCGTGGCTCCCGACGAGCCTGTCGCCGTTTCCCGGCCCGCGGCATCACCAGCGGTGATCGAGCTGGAGGTCGGCGGCAAGGTGCGGCTGCGGAGTCCGCTGACCACGCCGCCAACACTGGCGGCGGCGATGGTGAAGGCGCTGGGCGTTTCATGATCCCGGTCCCGAGCCAGGTGCGGATCTGGTTGGCGGTCGGCCGGACCGGTATGCGTCGCGGGATGCAAGGCCTCGCTCTGCAGGTTCAGGAGACGCTGGGCCGGGACCCGCATGCCGGCGATATTTATATCTTCCGCGGACGCAGCGGCAATCTGATCAAGATTATCTGGCATGATGGGCTCGGCATGTCGCTGTATGCAAAACGGCTCGAGAAGGGCCGGTTTCTCTGGCCGTCGCCGGCGGACGGCACGGTTTCCATATCACCGGCGCAGCTCGCCTACATGCTCGACGGGATCGATTGGCGCAACCCGCGTCACACGTTCCACCCCCCAGCGCGCGGGCTGAGTTTTCTTTGAGTTTGCGCCATTTTCCGCGAGTCAGCGGACGCGTTTTATGGTTCACTCCAAGGCATGGTTGCCACCGCCCAGGATGCTGTTCCGCAGCCGCTCAACCGTCAAGCTGAACGCTATGCCCGCGAAGGCGTACCGCTCAGCCTGTCGACGCTCGCCGATCAGGTCGGCGCCGGCGCCGCGGCGCTGATGCCGCTGTTCTACCCATGTGCTGGCTGCTTCACGTCTGCACGGCGACGATACGACGGTGCCGGTCCTGGCCAAGGGCAAGACCGATACTGGTCGATTATGGACCTATGTGCGCGATGACCGACCGTTCGGCGGCGCCGATCCGCCGGCGGCAGTGTTCTACTATTCCCGCGATCGCCGAGGCGAACATCCTGCGGCCGCATCTCGCCGGCTGGAGCGGCATTCTGCAGGCCGATGCCTTTGGTGGTTACGGCTATCTCTATGCGACGGGTCGTCAGCCGGCGCCTGTTCTGGAGGCCAGCTGCTGGATCCACAGCCGGCGCAAAGTGGTTGAGCTGGCCGATGTCGAAGCGGCGGCGCGCAAGAAGGCACATGGCGAGAAGCCCAACCTGGTCTATCCGCTGGCGGTCGAAGCCGCGAAGCGCATCGATGCCTTGTTCGATATCGAGCGCGCGCCTGTCGCCGGCCCAACGCCACGCCGTGCGCCAAGAGCGGAGCGCGCCGCTGGTCACCGAGCTCGAGCGCTGGATGATCGAGACGCGCGACAAGCTCTCGCGCGGGCACGACCTGACCAAGGCCTTCAACTACATGCTGCGCCGCTGGTCATCCTTCACCGGGTTCCTCGAGGATGGGCGGATCTGCCTATCCAACAATGCTGCCGAGCGAGCCCCTGCGCGGCATCGCTCTCGGCAGAAAGTCCTGGCTGTTCTGCGGTTCCGATCGCGGCGGACAGCGCGCTGCCGTTCTCTACAGCCTGATCGTCAGCGCCAAGATGAACCATATCGACCCGCAGGCCTGGCTCGCCGACGTCCTCGCCCGACTGCCCGCCTATCCGGCCCATCGGATCCATGATTTGCTGCCGTGGAATTGGAGATCCGCAAAATTGCGGACCCAACCAGCTGCACGTCTACACCGTCGAACGTGTCGCCAGGGACCTCGGCGTCAGCGAAGCGCTCATCCACGAACTGACCCTCGGTCTGGAGCCCGAGGACGGCGTCATCTGGGTGTACGGCGCCAATGATGACAACGGGATCTTGGCCTTCACCGATGAAGGCACCGAGGAGCTCAAACTCCTCCTCGAAGAATATCATCGCGTCTCCCCATCGAAAGCTTGACCCCAGCACTCCGGTGCTCAGGTTCTCATGGCCACCGGATACGCACCTCTGCGGTCTTCACCGGACGCGTACGTGGCCCGCGCGAAGCAGAGGGACTTTCGGATCATAGCGCACAGGGCGACGGGGGCGAGGCAAAGATTCGTTTCGCTTCGATAACCACTTTTGTCCCGCCTGGAGGCGTGAAGATCGCAGCGCCAATCCGCAATAACCAACTCGATTGGGATCGTGAGATTGAGTTTGCGCATAAACATAAATCCCGGTATCTGCCTCAAGCGGGAAAGAAAGCCGTGCGAGGATGCGGCATCACGATGGCAGCCGTCCTCAAAGGCTGGCGCACGATCGCCTTCGCGCAGGCCGAAAGGTCCGATCCGCAATCGTCAAAGCTGCGGTCATCAGGCAGGAGCGGGATAACACCTTCGCGATTTACAGCGTCGCGAGCCGCGTGAACCGCTTACCGAACCGGACAACTTTGACTAGCTACCGACACAAAGGCTTCGGGGCAGAGTGCTCACTCAAAGCTGCTGTTTCACTCGGCTATTGATATCTGGAGGCAAATCTTTCCAAATCCGATGCACCGAGGCGGCGATCGTGCGCCCACTAGGCGGACGTCGCAAATGGACATGCGCGCACCAAATGGGCATCAGCGGCGGCTGTCTGCACTGATTTACGAAGTTGTTCCCCGATCCTCGGGCACTCCAGTTTCCCTTGGTTCGACGGGAAGAGAGATTCGGTAGAGCTCCGGAGCGTTACCTTTTGTACCACCGTAGCAAACGAATAGTTTGAAACCCGACACACCCAGCTGCAAAGATTCACCGCTGCAGCGCGAAATGCTCGGCTTTTGCCCTCTTGCCGAAACAGCACCTTCGGTGGCACGCCGGTTGCAGACGAGTCAAGTGGAAGGACCCGTTTGACCTTAGCGGTTTCAGAATCTCCAATCGTAGGACTTCATATGAAATTGGCTAGGACCATCGCAATTAACGAGCCCAACGACCCCACGAATGCGGTTCAGGCAATTGAAGCCTTGTCGCGTCCGCTGCGGATACCACTATCATTCCACCAGCAACGGCTCTGGTTCCTGTCGCATCTGGAGAGCGGCAGTGAGGCATGCCACATCCAACTGGGGCTTCGCGTTCGCGGCCAGCTTGACGAGGTGGCCCTACATTCGGCCTTGAACTGCTTGATGGCGCGTCATGAGGTACTGCGCACCACCTTCGCGGTGGAGGACGGCGAACCGTTCCAACAGATCAGGCCAGTGGACGTTGTGCCGCTTAAACGGGAGTATCTACCGGCCCCAGCGGAGGGGGAGGCAGAGGAGATACTAACTGAGTTAATGCGCTATGAAGGGCAGGCCGGGTTCGATCTGGAAGCCGGGCCGCTGATCCGCGCGCGGCTGGCGCGCTTACGCGAAGATGATCATTTGCTGCTGATCACCATGCATGAGATGGTCTCGGACAGTCAGTCCCGTGAGATCCTGCTACGCGAACTGAGCGAGTTCTACGCTGCGGCTCAAGAGGGCCGCGTAGCGCGGCTGAGGGCACTGCCAGTCCAGTATGCGGACTACTCGATTTGGCAGCGACGTTGGCTGACAGCTGAGGCTTTGGAGCGGCAGTTTAGATACTGGCTTCGAATGCTAAATAGCGCCTCAGCGGTGCCTGAGCTGCCGACCGACGTGCCACGTCCAGTAAAGCAGGAATTTGCAGGCAGCTACGTCGACTTCGTGTTGCACGAGACATTAAATGCAAAGCTGAAGGTGCTGAGCCAGCGTCGTGGAACCACGCTGTTCGTTACGGTGCTAGCGGGCTGGGCAATGGCGCTGGCGCGTTTGTCGGGTCAGGACGAGGTGGTGATTGGCACGCCGTGCCCAGACCGCACCCGGTCAGGAAGCAAGGGGCTGATCGGTTGTTTCTCCCACTGCTTGCCGCTGCGGATCGACCTGTCGGGCGATCCGACGCTGGAGACAGTGCTGGGGCGAGTGAATGCCGCCGTGCTTGGGGCCCTTGATCACCAGGATCTGCCCTTTGAGCAGGCGACGGACGTCGTTGGTCCAATTCGCAAAGGTGCTCAAACCCCAATTGTGCAGGTCATAGTCAAATCAGAAAATACTGTTGGAGAGACGGTGGAACTGCCAGGGCTCGAAATTGTATATTCTGACGCTGGTGATTGTGTCGCGCAATACGATCTGGCTCTTAATATCTTTGAGCTCGGCGAGGCTATTTGTGGCAGGCTAGTTTACCGGACATCGCTGTTTGGGCGGAGCTCCGCCGAGCGGTATGTGGCCTATTTGCAGCAGGCGCTAGGCCAATTGGCGGCCGATCCCGGGCAGCGACTCTGGTCAGCACCACGGCTGGCTAATGAACGTCGATTCCCGATTCAGTCGAATCTAACGGAAGCAGCCTCTCCCCGGGACCGCTCGGCTCACGAGTTGCCTGACTCGGAGGCGGACCGGGTCCCGGAAGTGATTGAACCCGGTGAGTTGAACGCGCTAGGACCCTCCGCGGCACCTCCGACTTGGGCTACTCAAGTACCGCGCACCAACTCGGAGCCGCGAACGCCTACCAGGGTTATCAATTTTATCGAGGGGACGCGTGTCGTTAGCGAGGGCGAACTGCAAAGCAACAGCATCATGCGTTGCCATGTCACAAAGTTTTACCACGAACAGATCATCAACAGCGGTTATTACGAACAGCTGAAGTATATTGTGCAGCCGTCATTCGCTGAATTCAACAGCGGCGGCAACTTGGATACCAGTGGTGAGCAAGATAACACGATATTTCCGGGTTTTCAGCATAAATACGCCCAAACAGGACTAATCATAGCGACAGACCGTTGCGTTTCATATTGTCGCTATTGTCTGAGAAAACGAATTGTCGGCAAAAATTCCGATGAGACAGCAGTTGATTTCGAAAGTATTAGAAAATACATCATGAATCACCCGGAGATTACAAATGTGCTAGTAACAGGAGGTGACCCGTTTGTTCTCAATACGGCAAGTCTGCAAAAATTACTTGGCAATTTGCTGGATATCCCTCATGTCGACTCGATCCGAATAGGCACTAAGGCACTGGCCTATCAGCCCAAGCGCTTCGATGACCCGGATCTGCCGGCGTTGTTTACGCGGATTCATAACGCAGGAAAGGCTGCAGTAATCGTTACGCACTTTGACCACATTGGCGAAATCTCCGCCCTCGCGGAGGCTAAAATTCGGCTCCTGCGGGCACAGGGCGTTCAGTTTCTTAACCAGACTGTGCTTCTCGCGAATGTCAACGATGATCCCGAGATCTTGGCTGCTACTTTCGCCAAGTGCCACCAGATGGGTGTGCGACCGTATTATCTATTTCAAGCCAGGCCGGTGAAAGGCGCATCTCATTTTCAGGTTTCGCTGCGCAGCGGAATAGAGATTGTGCGCGGCATCAACCAACGTCTCAGCGGTATCCAAAAAACATTCAAATACATCATGTCCCACTACACGGGAAAGATCGAGATCCTCGACATTGGAGCAGATGCCCGATTATACATGCGCTACCATCAAAACAATACTTGCGAGAAGATCGGAAAGATCTTCTCTCGGCCTCACCTTGAGGGCGCTTGCTGGTTGGACGACTTGCCTGAAGGTTAGGATTGAGAGGCGCACAACATGAAGTCCTCAAATTCGGAAGGTCCAGAGTAAGCCTCGCTCGAGGTACATGCGTCATCTTCTAAAAACCGGTCTCTTGGTGCGCGATACACAGGATTTAACCAACGGACTATCGGGGTACTGATTTACAGGCGTCTTTGCTCGGCAAGCGTTCAGGCAAAGGCGTTGCCCGCTCTCACCCTAAAGATCGCTCGGCTCATGGGCGGCTAGTCACGAGGAGTATTGCATGAGTTCTCAAGGGATTGCTTCGCACTTCGACCTGTTAAAAAAGCTAAACCCATTGGCCTTCATGGCGATCGAACCGCGAGTTGTTGCAGAACAGTCCGCCCGCCACGACGATCTGGCCAATCTCTCGCGCAACGAATTCACCTCGGAAGGACGCGGGGCGGATTACCTCGATAGCATTCAATTGTCGCTGCTAGCGCGATCCGAAGGTGTGATGGATCTTCTTGGGAAGATGCACCCCAATGGTTGCGAAGGACTTAGTCCATCACTGATTATCTGCGATCTGCTAGCTGGTGACGGATATGTGAACAAGGTAGCTCATCGAATCTTGGGTGAGGTGCGCTGCCCGACGTTCATCAACTCTGATATCTCCCAGTTCATGGTGGACCGCTGCATCCGGGACGGCCTGTTTGCGATCTGGCAAAGTGCGGCCGATCCGTACTGCATTAGAGATGGCTCGGTGGATGGGGTGCTGATGGCTTACGGAACGCATCACATCCCGCGCGCTCTGCGCGCCACCGCTGTTCAGGCATCTGCGCGAATTCTTCGGCCCGGTGGCATCCTTGTTCTTCATGACTTCGAAGAAGGCTCACCCACTGCCCGCTGGTTCGCTGACGTGGTGTCCACTCATTCCGTGACGCCTCACGAATATCCTCATTTTACAGCTGGCGAAGTGCTCGATTTATTCGCTTCTGCGCAGTTCGATCACATAACAGTGCAGCGTATCGCAGACCCGTTTGTTATGGTCGGGGCGAACAAACAAAGTGCTTTGCAACTATTAGCCGAATATGTGGTGAAGATGTATGGTCTGGAAGAACTGCGGTCCGACCCGAAGCGTGTGCTCGAACTTCTTGACAATTATTTCGGGCTCATCGTGACGCCAACCTCTTGCGGTCAGTTCGAAGCGCGTATAACGCGCAATGCCTTGGTCGGGAGCGGGCGACGCTTGTGAAAGATGGTGTCGCTTATCAAAAAGAGGCGAACCTCTTGCTCGTCAGACGGAAGGAGCGCTCGACCACGTTGCTGTCGATCTCCCGGCGAGCTTGGTTTTCTGGCTGATCAAGCCGAGCTTTTGGCGCAGCCAGGGTTCGAGATCGGCGATGATAGCGCGGCTATTTTCCTGACGCATCGCACGGCGTCCTCGGCCGGTCGGCCGCGGATGCCGTCCTCGATCTTACAGAGATCGGCGATCCGTCTCAGCGCCTTCACTGGCGATCGGCGCGCGACCGGCTGCCGCCAGTTCATAGAAGCGTCGGCGCACATGTGCCCAGCAAAAGGCGAGCGTGACACTAAATTGAAATTGGACCACTCGACCGGATCATCGCGAATCTTGGTGTGCTCGATATAAACCTTGTTGAACTCACCGACGGGGTCTGACAAAGAACTTCGATACGCAACATAATTAATCTGCTTCCCTTGCCGCAGGAGTGCCGCCCCCGCCGGGCAAAATATCATGCTGCTAGGGCTAAAGCGAATATTTACGATTGGATATGGTATGACAGGACCTGACCAGGAAGTCCTGTGGCGCGATAGAAGGTGCTCTTGCCCGCTCGGTTTCTATTTCTTTTTCGCCAGCTCAGCTTTCGGCTTGTTCACCCATCTTGCTCCGTTCGGGGTTCGGAACCCATGCATCGCTGCATGCCGCAGCATTTCGATGAGAAATCCAGCGGCTGGAGGAATCGGTGTCTGTGGATCATGGACAAGATAGATCTCGCGTTCGACCGCGGGACTTACCAGCTTTTTTTGGGTAATCTCACAAAACTGCATCATAGGCAGGACAAGGCTAGGCACGACGGATATTCCTAGATCGGCGGATACGAGGCCCGCAACCGTGCCGACGTCCCGAGCCTGTGTGATGGTCCCGAGCTGGATTTCGGCAATTTGCAAAGCGCGATCAACACAAGTGCGAACGCTGCTCAATGGATCGAACGCAACGAAGTCTTCGCCATTTAAGTCGTTCCAGGACACCGTCTCCAATCCCACAAATCTGTGCGATTTCGAGCATATGCACACCAGAGTATCCGCCGCGATCTGCTCACAGATCAGCTGTCCGCTTGCCTTTGGGAAGGATGTGATACCAAAATCAACTTGTCCGTCGCGCACGTAGCGAACAACCTCATCCGCGAAACCGTCCTTCACCGAGATTCTGACGTTGGGTCTGCCTTTCCGGAATTCGGAAATGAATGTCGGAAGCATGATAGACGCAACAGATGAAAGTGCAGCTAGGCTCACGACCCCGTTTAATCCGCTGTGATATAGCTGGAACCGTGACATCGCGCTGTCGAATTCCTCAAGAACACGCCGCGCATTCATCAACAGCTGTTCGCCGGATGCCGTAAGAACCACCCTTCTTGTGGTGCGCTCGAACAGGCGTGTGTCCAGTTCCTCCTCAACCTCCACGATCGTTCGGCTTAAAGCCGATTGCGCGATGTTCAGTGAGCGAGCCGCAGCCGTATACCCGCCACGCTCCGCGACCGCGACGAACGCCCGTAAATGCCTGAGGGTAACATTATTGCTCATTCGCGATTGATCTATACTCAAAACATGTTGGACGCGCAATAGATTTGAGGCGAATGTATCAGGATCAGCGTCTTGAGAGATTGTCCATGAACGAAGTCGTGACGAAGCAAGAAGACCAAGCGTTTCACATTATCTTCAACCGACCCGAACGGATGAATGCCGTCAATGAAGCCCTGTATCAACAGACGTTGGATGCGCTGAACCATGCAGATAAGGACCCCGAGATCCGATGCGTGATCCTGTCCGGAAACGGCCGCGCTTTCTGTGCCGGTGCTGATCTGAAGGTCCACAAATCCGGCGAACGGACGCGCGATGAGCGCGAGGCGTATATTATGCTCGGGCAGCGCGTGTGCGAACGAATTCAGACGATGAAGACGCCAGTCATTGCCGAGGTGCACGGCTATGCTTTAGGCGGCGGGGCGGAAATCGCGACCTCTGCTGACTTTCTTATCATATCCGAGGACGCCCAGCTCGGATTTCCAGAAATTGCCATTGGAACCTATGTGGGGGGAGGTGTGACGCTCCGCCTTCCCAGGCTCATCGGGTTGAGGAATGCCGCCAAACTCTTGCTGCTGGGCGACAGGATAACCGGCGCAGAATGCCTGGAGATTGGCCTGGCAACCGAGGCTCCGGCAGCGCATCAGTTGAAGGAGCGCACGGCGGCGTTAGTGGAGCGGATCGTCAAGAACGCACCATTGTCAATGGCTCGTCTTAAGGCGGCGATCAACTTACCACAAAGCCCCGACAAGCTTTTTCGGGCCGAGGCCGAAGACCTGCTGGCGATCATGGAAACCAGCGATTGGGCAGAAGGCGTCGCCGCCTTCGCGGAACGCCGCTCGCCCCGTTTCGAAGGAAGATAGAAATGACCGTGGGGCACCACAATGAAGCAACGGCCTTGAACGGCGTACTCGCCTATGGCGAGCCGGAATTGCCAGCTCCCACAGGCCGCCAAAATGAAGCGACAGCCTTGAGCCGAGTACTGGAGCCGCATTCTGTAGCGATCATCGGGGCCTCGGCAAACCCTGACAAGCGCGGCTATCAGATCATCAAGGCGCTGAAGAACGCCGGCTACGGCTATCCGATCCTGCCGGTCAATCCTAAAGGAGGGACAATCCTCGAGTTGCCAGTTTTCAGCGACGTCGATGCCCTTCCCGAATGTGTGGACATCGCGGTGATCGTTCGGCCGGCGGAGGAAGTGCCGGATATCCTCATCCAGTGCGGTAAAAAAGGGATCGCCGGCGCAGTGGTTCTGGCGCACGGGTTCCGTGAGCGAGGCGACAAGGGTTCTGCCGCGGAAACGAGATTGCTTGATGCCTTAAAGAAAAGCGGGGTCCGGATTATTGGACCGAATACATCGGGAATGCTGAACTGCACTGTGCAGGCTGACCTCATTGGCCTGCCGGAACTGCCTCCGAGTGGGCCAATCAGTGTTCTAACCCAAAGCGGCAACATGGTGCTTTCGGTCGTCGAAGACAGTCGCTCCATCAATGGCCCCGGCTTCGATGTCATCGCGGGACTCGGTAACCAGACCGATATCGAATATGGCGAATTGATCGAGGAGCTTTCCCGACGTGAAAGCACCCGCTCAATCGCCATCTACAACGAGGGCTTTCTTGACGGCCGCGGATTCCTTGACGCGGCGGCACGCGTGGGGCTGAGCTGCCCGATTGTGATGCTGCGCGGCGGGAGATCCATTGAGGGTCGGAAGGCGGCGCTTTCCCATACAGGTTCGATTGCCGGCGCCGACGAAATCGCCGTAAAGGTGTTGGCGCAAATGGGCGTAACCCTAGTCGATCGTTCGGATGAGTTGTTGCCGGTTGCTGCTCTTCTCGCAACCAGTCCACTTCCTAAACCAAAAACCGGGATTGCGGTTCTGACCGATGGTGGTGGACACGCAACACTCGCCGTTGATGCGTTGTCACGGGCGGGGGTGCCGCTAGCATCCCTCTCGGAAGACACCAAAACCAAGCTGAGAAGTGTCCTCGGCGACGAGGCCAGTGTCGAAAATCCGATTGATGTTGCAAGCGCCGCTGACGCCTATCCCGACGTTTTCCCCGAATGCATCGAAATTCTGGCGTCAGATCCCCAGGTAGGGCTCGTTCTGACAAACGGGTTGTTTGGAGCCTACCACATAAGGTTCGATGAATCTCTGTTGAAAGCAGAGAATTCGGCGGCCGAGCGGATCGTGGCTTTGCGGAAAGCCAGCGGCCTGCCTATGGTTTTTCATAGCTGCTACGGCAATCGCAAGCCGGAGAATCACGACATCTTACGAAACGGCGGCATCCAGATTTTCCCCTCTATCGATTGGGCCGTGACCGGGTCCAAGGCACTGTTTGAAAGGGCTAATTGGCTTTCTAAACAGAATAGCAATGCCGATAGGCTGGCACCGGACGCGCGCCGCGTTTTCGTTCCCAGCGGGCTATCGGCAGAGACGACAGCCCGCGAGATGTTGCAGAAACTGGGCGTGGACACTGGCGAATGGTCGGCGGCAAGCGATGCCGGGGCCGTAAGTTCGGTAGTCTCTAGTTTTGGCAAGCCCTGTGCGGTGAAGGTGGACTCGTCCGTCATCGTGCACAAGTCCGATGTCGGTGGTGTTCGCCTCGGCGTGACGCGAGAGGCGGCGAGCGCCGCCGCGGATGACATCACGAGGGCCATGGCGTCCCAGGCTCCCCCGGTGACGACCTTCGGTTTCATCGTCACGCCGATGGTGGATCACGGCTTGGAGTTGTTCGTGGGTGCCGTCAACGATTCAGTCTTCGGCCCGGTGGTCTTGTTCGGCTCAGGGGGTGTGCTGGTCGAAGCGGTTAAGGACGTGACCTTTCGCGCGGCGCCGCTTTCTCCGGCGGAAGCTTTGGACATGATCAACGAGACGGGTGTTGCGAAGATCCTCGATGGTTTCAGAAACTATCGGCCAGTCGACAAGCGGTCCCTTGCCGAATTTATCTCGTCCGTCTCCCTCGCGGTCATGAGGATGGAAAATCTCTCAGAACTCGACATCAACCCGATCATCGCGAACGAAAGCGGGATCTACCCCGTCGATGTGAGGTTGGTCGGAAAATAAGAGAAGCCTGATGTCTAGCCTAGCAAAAGCACAGATCGTGTCGGCCTTTTTGTCACCGACATTCACGACGGCGGCGCTGACACAGTCCGATTTTACGGCGATCTGATCTTCTTTCTCGAGGCGGAGGCCCGACCCGAATGGTTGAATTCGTTCGCATCGCCGAGATGGGGCCGCGCGACGGCCTACAGAATGAGAAGCGGCTCGTGCCGACCGCCGAGAAGATCCGGCTCGTCGACTTGCTGTCCGACTGCGGCTTCCAAATGATCGAAGCGACCTCCTTCGTGTCGCCGAGATGGGTGCCGCAGATGGCTGATGCGGCGGAGGTTATGGCCGGCATCCGTCGTGCGCCCGGCGCCGTCTATGCGGTGCTGGTGCCCAACATGAAGGGCTACGAGGCCGCGCGGGCGGCGAAGGCTGGCGAAGTCGCCGTGTTCGCGTCAGCCTCCGAAACTTTTAGCCGCAGGAACATTAACTGCTCGATTGCCGAAAGCCTCGAGCGTTTCCGCCCTGTGCTCGCCGCGGCTGCCGCCGACGGCATTCCGGTGCGAGGCTATGTCTCCTGCATCACCGACTGCTCTTACGAAGGACCGATACAGCCGGCTGCCGCTGTGAAGGTTGTGACCGAACTCCTTGATATGGGCTGCTATGAGATTTCGCTGGGCGACACCACGGGCCAAGGAACGCCCGCAACCATCGCGGCCATGCTCGATGCTGTGTTGGAAGCGGTGCCGGCCGGGAGACTTGCTGGACATTATCATGACACTGGGGGCCGCGCCCTCGATAACATTCTGGTAAGCTTGGAGAAGGGCCTACGCACCTTTGACGCTGCGGTTGGCGGACTTGGCGGCTGCCCCTTCGCCGTGGGAGCAAACGGCAATGTCGATACCCTCGCCGTCGCGGCAATGCTAGCGGGCCGGGGCTATGAGACCTGCCTCGACATGGAGCGATTGGAGGAGGTGGCCCGCTTCGCGGGCAGCCTTAGAGAGGAGCGGCCATGATCTTCGACACTATCTGCATCATGACCGACGAGATCGGCGTCGCTACGTTGACCCTCGTCCGCCCGGACAAGCACAACGCTATGTCGGGACAGATGATCGCCGAACTTGCGGGCGCCGCCGAACTGCTCGCCAATGACGACAATGTGCGAGCGGTGGTGCTGACGGGCGAAGGCGACAGCTTCTGTGCGGGCGCCGATCTCGCCTGGATGCGGGCGCAGGCCTCCGCCGCGCGTGACGAGCGAATCGCCGAGGCCATGAAGCTGGCGCTGGCTCTTCGCGCGCTCAACGAATTACCCAAACCCCTGATCGGCCGCATCAACGGCCAGGCATTCGGTGGCGGTCTCGGCCTGATGAGCGTCTGCGACGTTGCGGTGGCCGTCGACACCGCTAGGTTCGGTTTCACCGAGGTCCGGTTAGGACTCATCCCTGCTACGATTTCTCCTTATGTTCTGGCTCGGATGGGAGAAGGCCGGGCGCGGCGGGTCTTCATGTCAGGCAGGATAATCGACGCCAAATGAAGCCCGCGACCTCGGACTGGTTTCCCGGGTCGTGCCGCCGATCGACTTGGAGGCGGCGGTCGAGGCTGAGGTCCGGCCCTATCTCTCGGCCTCGCCGCGGGCGGTCGCCGCCGCCAAGGCGCTTGTGCGCCGACTTGGGTCGGAAATCGACGACGCAGTGATCGGCGAGACGGTCGCTCTGCTGGCCGATGTATGGGAAACGACCGACGCCGCTGACGGAATCGCGGCCTTCTCCGATCGCCGCAGACCGCGTTGGCAGGCGTGAGGCCGGCCGGGAGCCGTTCGTTGGTCGTCGCTCCAAGTAGATTTGTGCCTAAATGAACTCCCTCAGGGAACGCATTCTGAGCGCTGAATGAGGATGGATCTCGTCGTACAACTCGACCATGGAACGCCCGCAGATCGATGTTGATCGCGAACTTCTTTATCCATGGCATCCCTGGGCTGACCGGCAGGTCTTTCTCCATGCGGTCGATCAAGAAGGGTGACCTGGCGGTGTTCCGCTGCACCCTTTCTGGCCCACCGGTGGCTGGAAATACCGGGGTGGTTATTCGATCGGAGGGTCACCGCGAACAGCCGCATGACGACTGCTCCGCTTGTCAACTTGCCGCGATAGGCGCCCGGCGATCCTCCTCCGGGGCTGCTGTCCCATCTCAATCGCCGGAGAATGGCGCAGCATTGGACTCCGACGGTTCGAGCCGGAAGACAGGCGGCAGTTCTCCCATGTGAAGCGTCCGGCCAGATGTGTTCAAGCTGCGCGTCACGTACCAAGTCCGCGCTTGCTGCCGCTGCTGTGCTGACCACGTGCCATTTTCCCGTCGCGACAGCAACGCATTCCAGTCGCTGACTCAAAGGCGAAAACGCGCATCTGACAGATGCCTTGCGCTCAGGTAAGACAGGTCGCGGTCGCGGTCCTACCCAGGCTTTTCACCACCCTGAGTTCATCTGAAAACCAGATGATCACAATACACAAACTGAATTTGACCTAGCCCTCCTGGAAGCTGAACATCGGCCAACAAAAAACGCAATTTGGGAAACGTTCAGATGCACAGCGTTGAGTCCTTCCGTGATTTGCAGCGCGAAGCAACGGAGTGGCGACGCTACCTCCATGAAAATCCAGAGCTCGACTATCGGGAACACAACACAGCGAAGTTCGTGATCGATAAACTGGCATCGTTCGGGATCAATCATATCGAAACGGGGATAGCTGAGACCGGCATCGTCGCACTTATTCAGGGGCAAGGGGGAGATGGACCGACGATCGGATTGAGAGCGGACATGGATGCCCTGCCAATCGTTGAGGCGTCAGGCAAATCCTGGTCCTCGAAAAACCCAGGCATAATGCATGCATGCGGCCACGACGGTCATACAGCTATGTTGCTGGGTGCTGCGAAACATCTTGCGAGTACGCGCAACTTCAGGGGATCCGTCGCCTTAATCTTTCAGCCGGCAGAAGAAGTAGAATTTCCGACGGGAGCTCAAAGGATGGTCCAGGAAGGCATTATGGACCGTTTCGACATATCCCAGGTTTTCGGCATGCATAACTTGCCAGGCATGGAAATTGGCAAATTCGCCATCTGCGATGGTCCTATCATGGGCTCGCAGGACGACTTCGACATTGTTGTGAAGGGCAGGGGCGGCCATGCGGCTTACCCACATAGAACTATCGATCCCGTCACCATAGCAGCACAGATTATCGTCGGCCTACAAATCTTAATCTCTCGCAAAACCGACCCCATGGAGTCTCTGGTGATTTCCGTCACCAAGCTGAAGGCCGCACAGGCTTACAACATCATTCCCGATCAAGTTGAAATTGCCGGAACGGTCAGAACTCTCGTGCCAGCCCTGCGAGACTTCGCCGAACAAGAGATTGCGGCAGCCGCACAGGGCATTGCGCGCGGCTTCGGCGCGGATATCGAATTCAAATACCGTCGCTCCGTTCCGGTCACTGTCAACTGCACGGAGGAAACTACTTTAGCGGCTAAGGCGGCACGCGACCTAGTCGGGCCTGCATCGGTGAATCATAAGATGAAGCCACGTATAGGTGCGGAGGACTTTGCCTATATGCTTGAGAAGCGGCCAGGTAGTTTTATCTTCCTTGGGAATGGACCTACCGCTCTTCTGCATCACCCCGCCTATGACTTCAATGACGAAGCCTTGCCTTATGGGATAGGCTATTGGGTAAATGTGGTCGAGACAGTGTTGCCTATGTGAGCTCGACTGTCCCCACCAGTTTGCGTGCGAACTCGTATTCAGAAGAAAAGTCATGAGTATAAAAATACCTCACGCTCCTACGCGCTGAGGACCGACCGCTTCTGAAAACTACTCCGTTTGCTACATCAGATAGTTTCGTTGGTTACGGTTGCCTGAGCCAGCGGACAGCCAGCGTGACGGCCGCAGATATCACTATCAACAACGAAGCGGCGGGGATCTTATGGATCGCCAATGCGCTAACTTCTGGAGCGTGTTGTAGGCGCTGCCAGAGCGGAATAGGAGAGACTGAATGAAAGTTCTCGTCCCGGTGAAGCGGGTTGTGGATGCGAACGTCAAGGTTCGCGTGAAGGCTGATGGTTCGGCGGTGGAGCTGGCCAACGTCAAGATGGCGATGAATCCCTTTGACGAAATCGCGGTGGAAGAAGCAATCCGGCTGAAGGAAGCCGGCAAGGCCGAAGAAATCATCGTCGTCTCGATCGGCCCGCAGCAGGCGCAGGAAACACTGCGCACCGCGCTCGCCATGGGCGCCGACCGCGCCATCCTGGTCAAGACCGACGAACAGACCGAGCCGCTCGGCGTCGCCAAGGTGCTGAAAGGCGTCGTCGACGCCGAGCAGCCCGGCCTCGTCATTCTCGGCAAGCAGGCGATCGACGACGACTCCAACCAGACCGGCCAGATGCTGGCGGCACTGCTTGGCTGGGCGCAGGGCACCTTCGCTTCCAAGATCGTGCTCGACGGCGACAAGGCCAAGGTGACGCGCGAAGTCGACGGCGGCCTGCAGACCGTGGAACTGAAGATGCCGGTGATCGTCACCGCCGACCTTCGCCTCAACCAGCCGCGCTATGCCTCGTTGCCCAACATCATGAAGGCCAAGAAGAAGCAGCTCGACGAGAAGACCCCGGCCGACTACGGCGCCGACGTCAAGCCGCGGCTGAAGGTCATCAAGACCGAGGAGCCGAGCGGCCGCAAGGCAGGCGTCAAGGTCAAGTCGGT
The DNA here is from genome assembly GCF_004022825.1 of Mesorhizobium sp. M7A.F.Ca.CA.004.04.2.1. Classification (NCBI taxonomy): domain Bacteria; kingdom Pseudomonadati; phylum Pseudomonadota; class Alphaproteobacteria; order Hyphomicrobiales; family Phyllobacteriaceae; genus Mesorhizobium; species Mesorhizobium sp. M7A.F.Ca.CA.004.04.2.1. The sequence goes on along the minus strand of NZ_RZPH01000007.1, from coordinate 4,370 downwards.
GGCCGAACTGGTCGACAAGCTCAAGAACGAAGCCGGCGTGTTGTAAGCGATCGGGAAAGGAACAGACAAATGGCAATTCTCCTCATCGCAGAACACGACAACGCAACGCTTTCCGACCAGACCGCCAAGGCGCTGTCGGCGGCGCTGCAGATCGGCTCGGACGTGCATGTGCTGGTTGCCGGCAAGGGCGCCAAGCCGGCAGCCGACGCTGCCGCCAAGCTGAAGGGCGTGAGCAAGGTGTTGCTGGCCGAGGCAGACGAACTTGCCGAGCGCCTGGCCGAACCGACGGCAGCGCTCATTGTGTCGCTGGCGGGCGCCTACGACACCATCATCGCGCCGGCGACCTCGTCGGGCAAGAATGTCGCGCCGCGCGTCGCAGCGCTGCTCGATGTCGCGCAGGTGTCCGAGATCATCGAAGTCGTATCGCCCGACACCTTCAAGCGGCCGATCTATGCCGGCAACGCCATCCAGACGGTGCAGTCGAGCGACGCCAAGAAGGTGATCACGGTGCGCACGGCCTCGTTCCAGGCAGCCCCCGAGGGCGGCTCGGCGGCGGTCGAGACCGTCAAGGCCGCGGCCAATCCCGGCCTGTCCACCTTCGTCGAGAACAAGCTTTCCGAGACCGACCGTCCGGAGCTGACCTCGGCCAAGATCATCATCTCGGGTGGTCGTGCGCTGGGTTCGGCGGAGAAGTTCCAGGAGGTCATCCTGCCGGTCGCCGACAAGCTCGGTGCCGCCGTCGGCGCCTCCCGCGCCGCGGTCGATGCCGGCTATGCGCCGAACGACTGGCAGGTCGGCCAGACCGGCAAGGTGGTTGCCCCCGATCTTTACATCGCGGTCGGCATCTCCGGCGCCATCCAACATCTCGCCGGCATGAAGGATTCGAAGGTCATCGTCGCCATCAACAAGGACGAGGAGGCGCCGATTTTCCAGGTTGCCGACTACGGCCTCGTCGGCGATCTCTTCGTCATTCTGCCGGAGCTGCAAAACCGCCTATGACGGGCATCATCTCGATTAACATTCTCAAACTTTGCCGGTGACCATTGCCTCCGGATGTTTGTCGCCATGACTAAGTGGCTGTTTGCAGGCAATGGCCCCGCAGCGCCATTTAGAAACCGACCGGCGATTTGCCTCGTTTTCCCAGCCTTGCGGCACATCCTGGAAGTGGACTGAGCAGATCAAGACCGCAGACGCCGTTCCGGATGGCCTGAGTACGTTCCCAGTTCAACGTAGGTGAAGCAGAACGGCCGGGGTGAGAAGATTGTGGCGCTCGCCCGCAGAGCTGCCCGTCGCGCCTTTTTCTTTTCCACGCCACAGGTGTGGCTAGGACAAGGCTCGGCGATGTCCTGACACTCCATTTCCACCTACACCGGACCGAGAATCTCGAAACCAGATGGCGTTAATATATAGACTGAATTTGACGTAGGCACCTCTCGGTGAATGAATTACCCACTGAAAGCAATGGCAAAAATAGCAATGCTCGACGCTGAAACTTTCAGGCCGAAGGGGAGCTGTCCGAGTGAGCCCGCTATCTTCATAAACGTCGCGTGCTTGGTTTCTGGCTCGTCGATGCGCCCGCCAACGCGCGCGCCAACATAGAAAACACCGGGGCCGCCGCCAGCTCGCTTTGAGCTCCGCCTTGCCGCGTGGCCGACCACTGACCTGCAAGATGTTGAGAAAAGCCTTTAACTAGGAGCTTAAATTTCCATGAAGAATGCATCAACCCTAAACGAAGTTGCCGACTCATCTGGAGCGAAATCACTGCCGGCTAAAGCCCGAGCGGTCATAATCGGGGGCGGTATTTCCGGGTGCTCGGTTGCATATCACCTCACAAAGCTCGGATGGACCGACGTAATTCTGCTCGAGCGTAAGCAACTGACCTGCGGAACAACTTGGCACGCTGCCGGATTGCTGAGCGAATTGCGCGGCTCTGCCGATATGACAAATATGGCAAAGTACACGATGGAACTTTACTCCAGCTTGGAAGCAGAGACGGGGGTTTCAACTGGATTGCGCCGTGTCGGCTCGTTGGCTCTCGCGCTTACCGATGAGCGGAAGCACGAGCTATTGCGGCAGTTCTCGGTCGCGAACGCCTTCGGGGTAGAGGTGCGAAAAATCTCCTCCAGCGAACTTGAGGAAATGTACCCTCATGTCAATGTGTCGGACGTCTCTGCTGCGCTTCATTTCCCTAATGATGGGCAATGTGATCCAGGAAATGTCGCGATGGCGCTTGCCAGGGGCGCACGGCAACGCGGTGCTGCCATCTATGAAGGAGTGAAGGTAACCGGCGTTCGGTCGAAAAACGGCCGGGTGTCAAGCGTGACGTGGGAGAAGAATGGCGAGCGTGGAGAGATTGAAACAGAGCACGTGGTAAACTGTGCAGGAATGTGGGCTCGGGAATTTGGCTCTAGAAGCGACGTGGCGATTCCCTTGCATGCTTGTGAACATTTCTATTTGATCACGGAGGCAATAGAAGGGCTTACACGACTGCCGATCATTCGGGTTCCGGACGAACATACGTACTACAAAGAAGATGCAGGGAAGATCCTCTTTGGGGCGGTAGAACCGAAGGCTAAGCCATGGGGTATGGACGGCATTCCCGAAAGCTTTTGCTTTGACCAGTTGCCAGAGGATTTTGCGCATTTCGAACCCATTATGGAGAAGGCCCTAAAGCGCATGCCGATGTTGGGCAAGGTTGGTATTCGCACCTTCTTCAATGGACCTGAGAGCTTCACGCCTGACGATCGCTTCCACCTAGGAGAAGCTCCTAACCTGAGGGGCTATTGGGTAGCATGTGGCTACAACACGGGAGGGATAGCCGGCTCAGGACCAGCGGGCTTTATTCTGTCGCAGTGGATGAATGACGGCGAACCGCCTCTCGACGTTTCAGGAGTTGACATCCGTCGGATGCAGCCGTTTCAGAAGAATCGTTCCTACCTGAAGGAGCGGGTTACGGAGATCGTGGGGCTTACCTATGCCGACCACTTTCCCGCCCGTCAAATGACAACATCGCGCGGAATTCGACGGTCACCAATTCATGAACACCTTAGAGCGCGCCGAGCCGTGTTCGGCGAAGCCGCAGGCTGGGAACGACCCAACTGGTTTGCCCGAGAGGGCCAGGAGCGCGAATATCGGTACTCTTGGGGCCGCCAGAACTGGTTCGAAAACCAGCGCGAAGAGCATGTGGCGGTGCGTGAACGGGTCGGTATTTTCGATTTGAGTCCATTCGGGAAAATCCGAGTGGAGGGACGAGACGCATGCAGGTTTCTCCAACGGCTCTGCTCCAACGACGTCGAGGTGCCGGTCGGCCGGATCGTCTATACACAAATGCTAAACGAGCGGGGCGGGATAGAGAGCGATCTCACGGTGAGTCGTCTCGGCGAGACTGCTTTCCTGCTCGTGGTGTCGGCCTTCGATCTGCAACGCGATCTGTGCTGGTTGAGGCGGCATGTAGGCGACGAGTTCGTCGTTATCACCGATATATCCGCCTCGGAAAGCGTTCTCGCGGTCATGGGGCCGAATTCGCGCGAACTGCTCGGCAGAGTTAGCCCGAATGATTTCTCCAATGGCAACAATCCCTTCAGCACCTTCCAGGAAATTGAAATCGGAATGGGTTTGGCGCGAGCGCATAGAGTGACCTATGTCGGCGAACTGGGCTGGGAGATTTACGTCCCGACTGATCAAGCCGCGCATGTCTTCGAAGTAATTGAGGCGGCGGGCGCAGATGTTGGCCTCAAGCTGTGTGGACTGCATGCCATTGGCTCATGCCGCATCGAGAAGGCATATCGGCATCTTGGCGATGATATTGGCAGCGCGGATCATGTGCTCGAAGCGGGGTTGGGCTTCGCCGTCAAGACGGCAAAGCCAGGATTTATTGGGAGAGATGCGGTGCTGAGAAAACGTGAAGCGGGGCTCGACCGTCGGCTGGTTCAGTTCCGGCTGAAAAACCCCAGTCCACTACTTCACCACAACGAGGTCATCTTCCGTGACGGTCGGATTGCGGGAACCATCACCTCCGGAAGCTACGGTCATACGCTTGGAGGAGCCATCGGCCTTGGCTATGTACCTTGCAAAAGTGAGAGCGAGGCAGCTCTCCTTTCCTCTTCTTACGAGATTGAGATAGCTGGCGAGCGCTTTGCCGCCGAAGTCTCGCTTAAACCAATGTATGACCCGAAGAGCGAGCGGGTGCGGGCTTGACTTTGGATCCAAGCGGACCAGGTCAGCCCAAGCAATCGGAGTTCGCACGCGGCGTCGGACATAGTCTTCGTTGACGTGCTCCCCGATCTGTCCGTTAGCTCTGTTCACTTTGTAGCCTGTGCGAATCTGGTGCAATTCACTTAGGGCGAGTCTGTCGAAGCGGGACGCATGCG
>NZ_RZPH01000079.1:0-11140 GCF_004022825.1 Mesorhizobium sp. M7A.F.Ca.CA.004.04.2.1 | reverse complement strand
ACCTTGCCAAGGGCGGTGGCTCGCGCCGACAACAGCTCGAGTTCAGGCTCGGATTCGACGTTGAAGCAAAGGATGCCGGCGGCAAGGGCAAAGTCCATTTCGCGCGCGGTCTTGCCGACGCCCGAAAACAGGATCTTGCCGGCCGGAATGCCGGCGGCCAGCGCCCGGCGCAATTCACCTTCCGAAACCACGTCGGCGCCGGCGCCGAGCTTGGCCAGCGTCCGCAGCACGGCCTGGTTGGAATTGGCCTTCATGGCGTAGCAGACCAGCGCGTCGAGCCCGGCAAAGGACTGGGCAAACACCCGGTAGTGCCTGGTCAGGGTCGCCGTCGAATAGCAGTAGAATGGCGTGCCGATCTGTGCGGCGATGTCGGGGATCGCCACGTCCTCGGCATGGAGCACGCCGTCGCGGTAGTCGAAATGGTTCACGAGAGTGGTTCCGGAAGTTGGGGCGCGATGAGATCGGGTTGAAAGGCCCGGCTCTCGTCGGCTCTAGATCAGCGGGTCGAGGATGAATTTCTTGTCCTTGACCGGTTTTTCCGGCTCCGGCGGCACGGGCTGGTGGGCCTTTGAGGCATCCTTGCGCGCCTGCACGGCCGCCTCATAGGGCGTGTCGAGAGCGCCCCTCCTGCCGCAGGCCGAAACGGCCGCGATCGCAACCAGCAGCGTCAGCGTCACCAAAATCCTGCTTCCGGTCATCGATCCATCCGTCCGAAACGTTTGTCAGCCGCCGCTTTTAGCCGAGTTCTCGGCGCATTGCACCCCGGATATTGCTCGTCGCAATATCCGAGATATTGCCCGTCGCAATATCCGAGATATTACTGCTCGCAATATCCGGCATTACGCTTTCGCCAGCCGCTTTTTCCAGGCGCGGATCTGCTTCCTCACTTCCGACGGCGCCGTGCCGCCGAAACTGGTGCGGCTCTTGACCGAGTTCTGCACCGCCAGCACCGAAAATATGTCGGCCGTGATGCCGGAATTGATCGCCTGCAAATCCTCCAGTGAAAGCTTCTCCAGCCCCACCTTCCTGTCTTCGGCCAGCGCCACCGCCCGGCCGGTGACATGATGCGCCTCGCGGAACGGCAGGCCGAGCGTGCGCACCAGCCAGTCGGCAAGGTCGGTTGCTGTCGCGTGGCCGGAGCCGGCGGCCTTCTTCATCGCGGCCGCGTTGACCGTCATGTCCGAGACCATGCCGGTCATCGCCGCCAGCATCAGGTCGAGCGTCTCGGCGGCGTCGAACACCGATTCCTTGTCTTCCTGCATGTCCTTGCCATAGGTCAAAGGCATGCCCTTCATCACCGTCAGCAGGCCGACCAGATGACCGGTGACGCGGCCGGTCTTGCCGCGCACCAGTTCGGCGGCATCGGGGTTCTTCTTCTGCGGCATGATGGAGGAGCCGGTGGAAAACGAGTCCGACAGCCTGACGAAGCCGAACTGCGGCGTCGACCAGATGATGATCTCTTCGGCCAGCCGTGACAGATGCGTGGCGCAGATCGCCGCCACGCCGAGGAACTCGAGCGCGAAATCGCGATCCGAGACGCTGTCGAGCGAATTGCGCATCGGCTCGCGGAAGCCGAGCGCCTTGGCGGTCCGGTGGCGGTCGATCGGGAAGCTGGTGCCGGCAAGTGCGGCGGCACCGAGCGGGCTTTCATCCATCCGCTCGATCGCATCGCGCACGCGCGACAGGTCGCGCGAAAACATCTCGACATAGGCCATGCAGTGATGGCCGAAGGTCACCGGCTGGGCCGCCTGCATATGGGTAAAGCCCGGCATCACGGTCGCGGCATGCTCCTCGGCCCGCTCCAGCAGCGCCTCGATCAGCCCTTTCAACGCCTCGGCGACGCGAAAGCATTCATCCTTGACCCACAGCCGCAAATCGACCGCGACTTGATCATTGCGCGAGCGGGCGGTGTGCAGCCGGCCGGCCGCCGGGCCGATCAGATCGGCGAGGCGCGCCTCGATGTTCATGTGGATGTCTTCGAGCCGTGTCGAAAACTCGAAGCTGCCGGCCTCGATCTCTTTCAGGATCGTGTTCAGCCCGTCAGCGATTTTTTCTTGGTCGGCCGCCGAAATAATGCCCGTTTGCGCCAGCATCTCGCTATGGGCGATCGAGCCTTTGATGTCCTGCGCATAGAGTTTGCGGTCGAAGGAGATAGACGCGTTGATCGCTTCCATGATCGCGGCCGGACCCGAGGCAAAACGTCCGCCCCACATCTGGTTGCTGGTTTTCTTGTCGCTCATGGCTATAACCCGTGCTTCGGAGCAGTTTTGAGAAAATGGCAGACGGTAGTAGATTCTTCCCGGCCCCGCGCCTGATCCTCGCCGCCTTGGTGGCGGGCGCGCTGGCGGGCGCGGTCGCGGTATATGTCAGCGAGAGCCGGTCTGGCAACAATGCACCGGCACAAGCTGCCATGGGTGACAGCAGGGACGACGTGACCTGCGCGGCCAAGAGCGACCGCGCCAAGAAAGTCGTGGCGTCGGCCACCGGTGAGGTTGCGGCACTTTTGCCGGCCGATCCGCCTCAATCCCTGAAGAGCCTTGCCTTCAATGGTCCGGACGGCAAGCCGATGACGCTTGCCGATCATGCCGGCAAGACGGTGCTGCTCAATCTGTGGGCGACATGGTGCGCGCCGTGCCGTGCCGAAATGCCGGCGCTCGATGCGCTGCAGAAGGAAAAGGGCAGCGACTCCTTTGAAGTGGTCGCCGTCAACGTCGACGCCGGCGACGATGTGAAGCCGAAGAAGTTCCTCAGCGATACCGGCGTCGCGACGCTCGGCTATTACCGGGATTCGACGATGACGCTGTTCAACGACCTCAAGAAGCGCGGCTTGGCGCTAGGCCTTCCCGTCACCATGCTGATCGACGGCGAGGGCTGCCTGATCGCCCACATGAACGGCCCGGCCGAATGGTCGGGGCCGGACGCCAGGCGGCTGGTCGAGACGGCACTCAAGCCCGAGAGCCTGTAGTCTAGCGTGTGGCTAGCGCGGGTGCGGGCGCGAAGGCCAGAACGCTTCTGTCGCGCAGGCTGGCGGGTTTGCTGCCGACAGCGGGTGCGACGACGCCGGTCAGATCGCCGAATTCCTCGATGAGAGCCGGCTTGCCGATATAGTAGCCCTGGCCGATCTCGCAGGCTTCGGCGTCCAGGAACTTCAGTTCGCCGAGCGTCTCGACACCCTCCGCCAGAACCGGCAGGCCGAGCCCGCGTCCAAGTCCCAGGACGGCGCGCACGATCGCCGCGACCTGGCCGTTCTTGTCGACGGACTTGATGAATGAGCCATCGATCTTGATCTTGTCGAAGGGAAAGGCGCGAAGGTTGGAGAGCGAGGAATAGCCGGTTCCAAAATCGTCCATGGCGACGCGCACGCCCAGCGCCTTGACCTGCCGCAAGGTGGCCAATGCCCGCGGCATGTCCTTGACAAGCGCCGTCTCGGTGATCTCAAGCTCGAGCCTGCCGGGCGCCAGGCCGGAATTCAGCAAGGTTTCGTGGACCTTGCGGCTGAAATTCGTGTTGTGGAGCTGCACCGCCGAAACGTTGACGGCCACCGTCAGCGGATTTTCCCAGCGGGCGGCTTCCTCGCAGGCGGCCGTCAGCACCCATTCGCCAATCTGGCCAATGGCGCCGCTGTCTTCGGCGACCGGGATGAATATGCTCGGCGAGACGTCGCCGCGCGTCGGATGCCGCCACCGGACCAGCGCTTCGAAACCGACCATCTTCCCGCTGCTGATCTCCTTCTGCGGCTGATAGACGAGGTAGAACTCCTGGCGTGCGACCGCCTGGCGCAGTTCGTGCTCCATCACGCGCTTGTCGCGGGCCTCGGCCCCCATCGAAGCTTCGAAATAGCGGTAGGTGTCCTTGCCTTCGGTCTTGGCCCGGTAGAGCGCGGTATCGGCGTGGCTTATCAGGCTGGCCTGGTTTTCGGCATCCGATGGATAAAGCGCAATGCCGATGCTGGCCGACACCAGGCCGCCGCCGACCGAGAGCCGGTTTTCCTCGCGCATGGCGGTCAGCACGGCGTTGGCGATACGGCCCGCCTCCAACGGGTCGGTCAGGTTCGGCGCGATGATGGCGAACTCATCGCCGCCCAGCCGCGCCACCATCTGTCCTTGGCGAAGAATGCCGGTAACGCAGTGCGCAACCTTCTGCAGCATGGCGTCGCCCGCGCCGTGCCCATACAGGTCGTTGACCTCCTTGAACCGGTCGAGATCGAGCAGCAGAAGCGCAAGCTGGCCGCCTTTCCTGGTCCGGCCCATCGCAGCGATTTCCGTCTCCAGCCGGCCGGAAAAGCTGCGGCGATTGGCCAGTCCGGTCAATGGATCGAAATGGGCAAGCCGCAGGATCTCCTGTTCCGCCTTCTTGCGCTCGCGAATGTCGCGGACCGCGACCACGTTGTGAGGCTTGCCACAATAGTCGATGCTCCTGGCGATCAGCTCGACAGGAATGCTCGTGCCATCGCGGCCGCTCAATTCGGCCTCCTGCGGCTGTTCGCCGAAGCCCGACATGTCGGATCCGAAGAGATCGCCAAGCTGCATTCCGTTCAGCGTCGCTGTTGCGATGCCCGTCAATGTCGCCATGCTGTCATTGGCACTGATGATGCGGTGGCCGTCGCAGACGATCAGCCCCTCCACGGCGGCATTGGCCAGGCCGTGCATGCGGTCTACCTCGAGCTTCTGGCGACGGAAGCGCAAATCGATCCACAGCGCCGATGCCGACAGAACCAGGATCACCAGTGTGGCGGCGGCGGCCGCAAAAGCCTGCGAGGTCGGCTCGATCGTATATTCGGATATGACGATCGAGGGATCGGGGAAGATCGAGACGGCACCCATACCGATGAAATGCAGGGTGCAGATTGCCAGCGTCAGCAGCACCGCGCCGCCGGATGTCGCCTTCAAGGAGGGACGGCGCTGCACGACACGCAGCGCCAGCGCCGCGAGCGTCACGCCGGCCAGAAGGGAAACGGCGACAAGCAACAGGTTCCACTCGATGCGGCCCTGAACCTCGAACGCCGCCATACCGATGTAGTGCATGGCCGCGATACCGCCGCCCAGCACGGCGCCGCCGACGAGATGATAGTCGAACTCATTCCGCAAGGTGGCGATCCACATGCCGGCTGCCGTCAGAGTGACCGAAGCAGCGAGCGAAAGCACGGAAAGTGCGGGATCGTAAGCACTGGGTATGCCCGGTGTGAATGCGAGCATGGCGATGAAGTGCGTTGCCCAGATGCCGAAGCCGGTCGAAGTGGCCGCGATCATCAGCCAGGCAAGCCGGTTCCGATCGGTGGAGCGGCTTATGTGATGAAGCAGGTTGACGGCAGAGAAACAGGAAATTCCGCAGATCAGCGCGGCGAGTGCGACCAGTCTCAGATCGTGTTCGTTGACGATACAATTGTAGACCGTCAGCATTTTATTTCACCTGATCTTTGGAAATAAACAGGGCAGCAGGATTGAGTAGCGCGTTGCCGTTGAGGGATCGATAAAGTCGCCTGCAACCTTGGCGTGTCTCTTCGGGTTGCAGCGGCTGCAATCAAGGCTGCCACCCCGAAAGGCAGCTTGGCAGTTCCGACGGTGGTTCCTGGCGCTTGTCGTCGCGCTAAGCCGGCTAACCGTGTGGCTTTCCATGCGTCCAAGCGGAGGCGAGGTGGCGTGAGGTAAAGGGGTGAAGTTCGTCGATCTGCAACAAAACCGTTGTCTGATTGTCATGAGCGACACATATTGCCTTTGCGGGAGTGCCCCTTTCGCCAATGACAAACGGGAGATGAAACATGAAGTCCTTCGGCTTCGCGGCCGGTGTTGCCGCCACCTTTATGCTGCTTTCCTCAACCTCCGCTTTTGCTGTCACGCAGATCAGTTGGTGGCACGCCATGACTGGCGCCAATGCCGAAGTTGTCGACAAGATCTCCAAAGATTTCAATGCCAGCCAGAGCGACTATGAACTCGTTCCGGTGTTCAAAGGCACCTACCCCGAGACGCTGAATGCCGGCATCGCCGCCTACCGTGCCGGCCAGGCGCCCGACATCATGCAGGTGTTCGACGTCGGCACCGGCGTGATGATGGCAGCCGAAGGCGCAATCAAGCCGGCAGCCGATGTGTTGACCAGCGCTGGAATGACCTTCGACAAGAGCCAGTATCTGCCAGGCATAGTCGGCTATTATTCGAAGCCGGACGGCACCATGCTCTCTTTCCCCTATAACTCCTCCTCGCCGATCCTTTATTACAACAAGGATATCTTCAAGAAGGCTGGTCTCGACGTCGACAGCCCACCCAAGACCTGGAATGAGGTGTGGGAAGACGCCAAGAAGATCAAGGCGAGCGGCGCGGCCGCCTGCGGCTACACCTCGACCTGGCTGACCTGGATCCATCTGGAGAATTTCGCGGCCTGGAATGACGTGTCATGGGCCACCCAGCAGAACGGTCTGGCCGGCGGCGATGTCGAGCTCAAGATCAATGCGCCGATTTTCGTCAACCACTTCCAGGCGCTGGCGGACCTCGCCAAGGACGGCACCTTCAAATATGGCGGCCGCACCTCCGAAGCCAAGCAGATCTTCCTCGCCGGCGAATGCGGGATCATGACCGAATCCTCCGGCGGCCTTGGCGATATCGTCAAGTCCGGCATGAATTACGGCATCGGCCAATTGCCCTATGACAGCGACGCCAAGGGCGCACCGCAGAACACGACGCCGGGTGGCGCCAGCCTGTGGGTTTTCGCTGAAAAATCCGACGAGGAATACAAGGGCGTCGCGGCCTTCTTCGCCTACCTGTCGAAGACCGAGGTGCAAGAATACCTGCACCAGAAGTCGGGTTATCTGCCGGTAACGCTTGCCGCCTATGAAGCGACCAAGAAGTCCGGTTTCTATGACAAGAACGTCGGTCGCGAGACCCCGATCCTGCAGATGACGGGTAAGGCGCCGACCGACAATTCCAAGGGCGTACGTCTTCCGAACCTGCCGCAGGTGCGCGATATCCAGAACGAGGAGTTCGAAAAGATGCTCGCCGGCCAGCAAACCGCGCAGCAGGCGCTCGACAATGCGGTTACGCGTGGCAATGCGGCGATCAAGGAAGCGCTGGGGAATTAGAGCGAGCGCAGGTCCTTGCTCTACGGCGCATCCACCTGTCCTGCCAGGCATCTCCCCTCGGCGAGGGGAGTTTTGCCGTCCCTTGCGATTTCGCCAACGGTCGATGATGCCCAATCCGAAACGCTCGTCAAAGCCATCTTGGCGAAGAGGGATGCTACATCGTGCCGCCCGCCTCATCACCTCGGAGTGGCTCCATGACCCCTCGCGTCGTGTTTCCCAACAAGATCCTTCCCTACCTGCTGGTGGCGCCGCAACTGGCCATCACGCTCGTGTTTTTCTACTGGCCGGCCGGTCAGGCGTTCTACCAATCCATGCTCAGGCAGGATCCGTTCGGACTGAGGACCAAGTTCGTCTGGTTCGCCAATTTCAGGAAAGTGCTTGCCGATCCGGCCTACCTGAACTCGATCAAGGTCACGGTGGTGTTTTCCCTTGCGACCGCCATCGTCGCCATGTGCGTGGCGCTCCTGCTTGCGGTCATGGCAGAGAAGGTGGTGCGCGGCAAAGGTCTCTACCGCACGCTCTTGATCTGGCCCTACGCGGTGGCGCCGGCAATCGCCGGTATGCTGTGGCTGTTCCTCTTCAACCCGTCGATCGGGTCGCTGGCCTACATGCTGAGAAGTTTCGGCATCGCCTGGGATCCACTGCTCAACGGCACCCAGGCCATGATCCTGCTGGTGTCCGCCGCTGCCTGGAAGCAGATCAGCTACAATTTCCTGTTCTTCGTCGCCGGCCTGCAGGCGGTGCCGAAAGCCTTGATCGAGGCGGCGGCCATGGACGGCGCCGGCGAGACCAAGCGATTCTGGACCATCGTCTTCCCGCTGCTTGCGCCGACGACCTTCTTCCTGCTGGTCGTCAACACCGTCTATGCCCTGTTCGACACGTTCGGCATCGTCCATGCCGTCACCGGGGGCGGTCCGGGCAAGACGACTGAAACGCTGGTCTACAAGGTCTACAATGACGGCTTCGTCAATCTGATCCTCGGTGACTCGGCGGCGCAGTCGGTCATCCTGATGGTCATCGTCATCTCGCTCACGGCCATCCAGTTCCGCTATGTGGAACGCAAAGTCCATTACGGCTGAGGGCGAGCGATGATCGGCCAGTCACCGCTCCGCACCGTCATCGCCCACGCCGTGCTGATCCTCGGCATATTGATCGTTGCTTTCCCGATCTACTACACGTTCGTTGCCTCGACGCAGACGCTGCAAACGATCCTCAGGCCGCCATTGCCGCTCCTGCCCGGCGATCAGTTCTGGAACAATTACACCGAAGCGCTGTTCGGCGGTGTCGGCCGTATCGGCGGCGTCAGCGTCGGCAGGCTGCTGCTCAACACGACGATCATGGCGCTCGGCATCGCGGTGGGAAAGATCTTCATCTCGATCCTGTCGGCCTACGCGATCGTATTTTTCCGCTTTCCGCTGCGCATGACCTTCTTCTGGCTGATCTTCATCACCTTGATGCTTCCCGTCGAGGTGCGCATCCTGCCGACCTACAAGGTGATGGTCGATCTCGGCATGATCGACACCTATGCCGGCCTGATCATCCCGCTGATCGCCTCCGCCACCGCCACATTGCTGTTTCGACAGTTTTTCATGACCATTCCAGGTGAGCTGGTGGAGGCGGCGCGTGTTGACGGTGCGGGGCCGTGGCGCTTCTTCTTCGATATCCTGTTGCCGCTGTCGCGGACGAATATCGCGGCGCTGTTCGTCATCCTCTTCATTTATGGCTGGACGCAGTATCTGTGGCCGTTGCTCGTCACCAACAGCAGCAACATGAACACGATCGTCATCGCGCTCAGAAAGATGGTCTCCTTCGCCGATGCCGATACGCAATGGCACCTGGTCATGGTTACAGCGATGCTGGCCATCGTGCCGCCGATCCTGGTCGTGGTGCTGATGCAACGCTGGTTCGTTCGCGGCCTGGTCGATTCCGAAAAGTGAGAAGCTGATGGCGACCGTCGATCTGAAGGATGTGAAGAAGGTCTATCCCAGCGGTTTCGAGGCCGTGAAGGGCGTTTCAATCGCAGTTCCCGACAGGCAGCTTTGCGTGCTGGTCGGCCCATCGGGTTGCGGCAAGTCCACGCTGCTCAGGATGATCGCCGGGCTCGAAACCATCTCCTCGGGAACAGTTGCGATCGACGGCAAGATCGTAAACTCAATCGGTCCGACCGAGCGGGACATCGCCATGGTGTTCCAGAACTACGCGCTGTATCCGCATATGAAAGTCTACGACAACATGGCCTATGGGCTGCGCAACCGCGGCACGCCGAAAGATGAGATCGACAGCCGGGTCCGCGCGACGGCGAAAATACTCGAACTTTCGGCGCTGCTCGACCGCCGTCCGCGCGAGCTTTCCGGCGGCCAGCGCCAGCGTGTCGCCATGGGTCGTGCCATTGTGCGCAACCCGAGGGTTTTCCTGTTCGACGAGCCGCTCTCCAATCTCGATGCCAAATTGCGTGGCCAGATGCGCGTCGAGATAAAGAACCTGCAACGCTCGCTTGGCGTCACGTCGGTCTATGTCACGCATGACCAGCTCGAGGCGATGACGTTGGCCGACATCCTCGTCGTCATGAACGGCGGACTGGTCGAGCAAATGGGGGCGCCGCTCGACATCTATGAAAGGCCGGCCTCGACCTTCGTCGCTTCCTTCATTGGCGCGCCGCCGATGAATCTCCTGGCACTGACCGAAAGCGCCTCGGGCGCGGTGCTCGCAGACGGCACGGCGATCGCTTTCGCACCTCGGGAGGCAAGAGCTGCGACCCTCGGTTTTCGGCCCGAGGATGCCGACGTCACCTTCAATGCGGAGGCGCCGCCCGGCGCCCTCGTCCTGCCGGCGCTGGTCGAGGCAGTCGAACCGGTAGGCGCCGAAAGTTTCCTTCACTGTGCGGCAGGCGGCAACCGTATCGTCGTGCGTGTCGCGGGTCGCGCCACCGCCACGGTTGGCAACCAATTGCGCGTGGTTGCCAAGGCAGAAAAGCTGCACTGGTTCGATCAGGCAGGAAAGCGCGTCGGCTAATCCAAAAGATGCCCAGAGCGTTTCACCGTTTCACGGAAACGGCGAGCTGCTCTAACTCTTTGTTTTGACGCAATTCCAGACGGAAAACCGCTTCACAGTTTCCTAGAATTGCTCCAGCATACGGTGTTCAGGCGAAGACATGCGCCTTTCCCGATACGGTCAGCCGGACGATCTCGCCGACCGCCGGCGCGTCCATGCCCGGTTTGCGCAGGACCAGCGGCGTGTTGCCGATCGCGGCCGCATCGGGCGGATCGGCATTGTTCAAGAGCCGCACCGCGACCGTGCACATCGAGCCGGCGAATTCGGATTCCGTCACTTCGCCGAACAGCATGTCCGAGGTGCCGGACATGCCCTCGCGCGACGTTCTCTTCAGCGCGATCTGCTCCGGGCGAAGCATGATACGGGCGATATCGCGGCTGTCATTGGTGTCGACCGCGATGCGGCCGAGGGGCGAGTTGGCGAATCCATCCGATATCTTGGCCGGCAGGATGATGGCGTCGCCAAGGAATTCGGCGATCATCCTGTCCTTCGGCTTGAGATAGAGCTCGCGCGGCGTCCCGATCTGCGAGAACTTGCCGTCGCGCATCACCGCGACCTGGCTGGCGAAGGACAGCGCCTCGGCCTGGTCGTGCGTCACCAGGATGGTAGTGATGCCGGCAGCTTCCAGAAGCTCGGCCACCGCCTTGCGCATCGAGGCGCGCAGGCCGGTATCGAGTGCCGAGAACGGCTCGTCGAGCAGCATCAGCCGGGGCTTCATCGCCATGGCGCGAGCCAGCGCCACGCGCTGCTGCTGGCCGCCGGAGAGCTCGTGCGGGCGGCGCTTGAGGATCGCCTTGTCCAGCCCGACGATATAGGCGAGCTCGACGATGCGCTCGGTGCGCTTGTCCTCGCCGCGACCCATGCCGAAACCGATATTGTCGCCAATGGTCAGATGCGGAAACAGGGCACCATCCTGCGCCACCACGCCGATGCCTCGCCGATATGCCGGCACCGCAGCGCCGCCATTGGCCAATATCGTACCGTCGAGCGTGATGTGCCCCTGGTCCGGCGCCTCGAAGC
>NZ_RZPH01000800.1:0-2824 GCF_004022825.1 Mesorhizobium sp. M7A.F.Ca.CA.004.04.2.1 | reverse complement strand
AGACAGAGGCGGAAGAGGCGGTGCGCATCGCGGCGCAGGAAAAGGCAAGGCTTGAGGCCGAACGCAAGGCCGCGCAGCAGCCTCCGAAAGTGGAGCGTGCGCCGCTGCCGGAAGCCAACGACAATCCGCCGCCGGCCAAGCCGAAGTCCAATCCGTTCACGATCGACAATCTGCTGAAGTCACTGCAGTAGGCTGAGCTTTCTGGGCGATACGACTACCCTCCATCTCGATCGAGCAGACGCCGCAGCATCGGTTCGATACGCGACAGTTCGTCGAGATGCACCGCCGACAGTTCGGCCAGGCAATCGTCGGCGCGCTCGGTCAGCTGCAGCAGCACGCGGCGGTGGTCGTCCTTATCCTGATCCCTTGTACCCAGCCCCGCCTCGCCGAGGCGGTTGACCAGCTCGACGGCGCTGTGGTGGCGGATGCGCAGGCGCTCGGCGAGGTCGCCAACCGTCACCGGGCCGCCGCCGGGGAATCCCTTGATCGCCAGCAGCGCCTGATGCTGGCGCGGGGTCAGGCCGGCGTCTTCCGCCTGGACCTGGCTGAATTCGAGGAAGCGGCGGATCAGATAGCGAAACTCCGACAGTCGCTGGTAATCGGCCTGGCTGATGGCGGGGCGTGGTTTTTGTGGCTGCGACATATCAGACATGTGTTCGTTTTCCGGCGAAAGCTCAAACGGATTTCGGGCGAAACCGGCTTGAATATTTATATCGTGTTACGATACATAGCCACCGACAAGCCCGGCTGGCCGCTTCGACCGTGCCGCATATCCACATTCGGCCCGCCGCCAGGAAGCAAAGCCCGCCATGAAGACCCCTCACTCGAACCCGGAGCATCTGCGTGATTTCACCACGGACGCCAGGGTGCTGCTCGTCGCGGCCATTGCCGTGGTGGTGGCGACAGCCGGACTGGTTGCCGGCATCGCGCTTTTGAAGCTGATCCGGCTGGCCACCAACATCGCCTATTTCGGCCAGTTCTCGCTTGCCGACCTGAAGCTTGAGGACACACCGCTTGGGCTTGCCGCCGTCATCGTCCCGGTGATCGGTGCGCTGATCATCGGCCTGATGGCGCGCTTCGGCAGCGAGAAGATCCGCGGCCATGGCATTCCCGAGGCCATCGAGGCGATCCTGCTCGGGCGCTCAAAACTCGACGCCAAGGTGGCGATCCTGAAGCCGCTGTCGTCGGCGATCTCGATCGGCTCCGGCGGGCCGTTCGGCGCCGAAGGCCCGATCATCATGACTGGCGGCGCCATCGGCTCGCTGATCGCGCAGATGCTGCCGGTCAGCGACAACGAGCGCAAGACACTGCTGGTGGCTGGTGCGGCAGCGGGCATGACTACGGTTTTTGGAACACCGATTGCAGCCATCATGCTGGCGGTCGAACTGCTGCTTTTCGAATGGACCCCGCGCAGCTTCATCCCGGTGGCGGTGGCGGCTGTTATCGCCGAGGTCGAGCGCACCATGCTGCATCTGCCCGGGCCGATCTTTCCGTTTCAGGGCGGCATGGAGGTATCCTTTGTCGGCCTTGCCGGCTGGGTGGCGATCGGCGTTTGTGCAGGACTTTTGTCGGGACTGCTGACGCAGATGGTCTATGCCTGCGAGGACGGTTTTCAGAAGCTGCCGATCCACTGGATGTGGTGGCCGATGCTTGGCGGCCTGGTGGTCGGCATAGGCGGGCTGATCGAACCGCACGCGCTCGGTGTCGGCTATGACAACATCACCGACATGCTGGATGGCCGCACCGTCGCGACAGCGGCCCTTCTGCTGCTGGTGGTCAAGGCGATCATCTGGTCGGCAGCGCTCGGCTCGGGAACGTCGGGAGGTGTGCTGGCGCCGCTGTTGATCATGGGTGGGGCTATGGGCGCTGTGCTCGCCGGCGTTCTGCCTGCCGCGGATCCCGGTTTCTGGGCGCTGCTGGCAATGGCCGCCACGATGGGCGGCACGATGCGTGCGCCGCTGACCGCCACGTTCTTCGCCGTCGAACTGACCGGCAACACACATATGCTGGTGCCGCTGATTGCTGCCTGCGCCGCGGCGCACGCCGTCACCGTGCTTCTGATGAAGCGGTCGATCCTGACCGAAAAGATCGCCAGAAGGGGACATCATCTGGTTCGCGAATACCGCGTCGACCCTTTCGCCCTGACCAGGGTGCGCGAGGTGATGACCCCACAGGTCGAAAGCGTGCCGGCGACGATGACGCTGCATGGCGCTGCGGCATTCCTGACAGCGCCGGAAACACGGCATCCGAGTTTCCCGGTGGTCGATGAGCACGGCCATGTGCTGGGCCTCATCGATCCGCCGGCGATATTGCGCTGGAGACGCGCCGGCACGCACCGCACCACCACGCTTGGCGAACTGCTGGCCGGCAGCAAGGTGACGCTGGCCTATCCGGACGAATATCTCGAAGGCCTCTCCGACAAGCTGCTGACGGCCAACGTCTCTCATCTGCCCGTCGTCACTCGCGAAGGCTCTTTGCTGGTCGGCTATGTCGGCTGGAAGGATTTGATGCGCGTGCGGTCCAGGAAACAGGCCGAGGAGCGCGAACGTTCGACCTTGCTTGGCTTCGGCACCAGACGCAGGAAGAAGGAAGCGGCGGTCGAGGGCCTCTAGAAATCCGTTCCGCGCTTCGCCCACTCCAGGACATGGAGCCTCAACGCAGAGGACAGGTTGGTGTCGCGGGGCCTTGTCACGTCGACTTCGGCGACAAGCGCGGCAAGCGTCAGCTTTCTGGTCGCCGCGATCGCGACGAGGTCGTCATAGAAGGGTTTTTCGAGCGAGTAGCTGGTGCGGTGGCCGCGAATGGTCACCGAACGCTTTTCGAC
>NZ_RZPH01000799.1:0-2827 GCF_004022825.1 Mesorhizobium sp. M7A.F.Ca.CA.004.04.2.1 | reverse complement strand
CTCCCCGACCGAAGCGACGTAGCGGCCAAAGATGGTCCGCGACAGAAGCAGCCACACCGAAGCGGTCAGCAGGACCCAGAACAGCACCGGCGTCGGAACCGACAGGAATTTCGTGTTGTATAGGTCGTTGAACAGCTTCGGCACATCGCCGGGCGGATTGCCGCTCGACAGGAACTGCACCAGCCCGACCAGGATGATGCTGACCGCCAGCGTGACGATGACCGCCGACACCCGCCGGTTGCCGATCATGAAGCCGTTGAACAGGCCGATGACGAGGCCGGTGGCGAGCGCCAGCACGACGAAGAAAGGCATCGACGCGCCGGGGAAAGTGCCCGACGAGATGAAATAGTTGATGAGCAGGATGATGCCGCCGCCAGAGAGGTCGATCGACTTCACCCGCATGACGACGAGCTGCCCCAGCACCAGGATGCCGAGCGGCACGATCTGCCTGACGAAGATGCCCATGATGTTGAGGTTGAGCATGTTCGGCCGCGCGATCCACAGCGTCGCCAGCAGCACGATGAAGACAAAATAGGACGGCGGGATGCGCAGCAGACGCCGGGCGATCGGATTTGCGAGAACGGCGGCCATCGCTCAGAGCCCCATTTTCTTGCGGGATTGCAACCCGACCACCGCCAGCAGGATGCCGCCCTTGATCGCTGTCTGAACAAAGGGCGAGACGTTGGCGAGGTTCATGCCGTTAGCCAGCAGCGCCATGACCAGCGCGCCGATCACTGTGCCGTGCAGGCTGCCGATGCCGCCGGAGAGCTGGGTGCCTCCGAGCGCCACGGCGGTGACGGTATCGAGTTCGAAAAGCAGACCGACATTCGGATCGCCCGACACGATGCGCCCGGCCAGGAAGACACCGGCAGCGGCCGCGAAACAGGAGCAGACCACATAGGCGAGGATAATGTTGCGGCGGTCGGAGACGCCGAAATTGCGGGCAGCGCTTTCGGCGCCGGACGCGATGCCGCCGCCGATCGCAAACAGATGCAGCCCGTACCGGGATCCGTAGAGCAGTTTCCACGCTGCCAGGATCACGGCGATGCCCCAGAAAACCGGATAGGAAATGCCGAGGAAACTGCCCGAGACGGCATCGATGACGATCTCCGGCACGGTGCCACCGGAGACGGGACGCAGGATGCGCGTGATGCCGAGCACGATGTACTGCGTCGACAGCGTCGCGATGATCGGATGGACGTTGAAGCGGGTGATCGCCAGGCCGTTGGTCAGCCCGATGAGTGCCGCCAGCACGAAGACCGCCGGGATCAGCACGATCGCCGGCTGGTCGAGCGCCAGCACCGCGGTGGTGAAGCTGATGACCGAACCGACCGACAGGTCGAGCCCGCCGATGAGCACGACGACGAGCTGTCCGATCGCCGCGATGATCAGCGGCATCGCCTGGGCTACCAGGTTGAAGAGGTTTTCGGCCGTGGCGAACTGTGTCGTCTCGACGGCCAGCCACAGCGAAATGAGCAAGGCGACCAGAAGCGGCAGGCCCCACAGGCCTTGCCGGGTGTTCCGGCCACTCAGGATGTTGAAAAGCGAACGATGCATGGAGGCCCCTAATGCTGGCGCGTGGAACCGCCCATCAGGGCCGCGTCGAGGATCTTGTGTTCTGTCGCCTGCGCTGCCGGCATTTCGGCAACGATGGTATCGTCGTGGACGACGTAGATGCGATCGCAGAGCCCGATCAACTCGATCGTCTCACGCGACAGCACCAGCACGGCGCCGCCCTTGGCGGTAAAGTCGCGCAGCAGGTGGTAGATCTCGGACTTGGCGCCGATGTCGACTCCGCGGGTCGGCTCCTCGACCAGCAGAAGATCGAGATCGGCGGCCAGGTAGCGGCCGAGCAGAACCTTTTGCTGGTTGCCGCCGGACAGGGAGCCGACCGGCGCGGACGGCCCTGCCGCCTTTATGTTCATGACCTCCATCATGCGGGCGATCACGTTTCGATACGGCCGCGCCGCCGCGAGTTCGGATCGCCTCGAATGCAATCCGATGGCGATGTTGTGGGCGATCGGCAAAGCGAGGAAGAGCCCCTCTTCCTTGCGGTCCTCGGGAACGAAGCCGACCCTCAGCTGCTGCAAATGGCGAACGCCTGATGATGGCGGGAGCGGCATTTTCAGCGCTTTGCCGTTGACGGAAATCGTCCCGGCGGAGGGATGATAGCGGCCGATCAGCGATCTCAGGAAGCGCTGCTGGCCCTGTCCCTCCAGGCCGGCCAGGGCGACGATCTCGCCCTTGTGCAATGTCAGCGACAGCGGCCGCGATGTCTCGGTGATCCTCAGGTTCTCGACGCGCAGGATCTCGTCGCCTTTGTTATCAGTACGATCGGGAAAAAGGTCCTGGAGTTCGCGTCCGACCATCATGGCGATGAGTTCGTCGGTGGTGATCTCGGACACCATTCTTGTGCCGACCAGTGCGCCGTCCTTCAGCACCGTCACCGTGTCGCACAGCTCGAATATCTCCTCCATGCGATGCGAGATGTAGACGATGGCTTTTCCCTTATCGCGCAGCCGGCGGATGTTGCGGTTGAGCACATCGACATCGGCTGCGTTGAGCGCCGCCGTCGGCTCGTCGAGGATGAGCACGCTGGCGTCCGCCTGGATGCAATGCGCGATCTCGACGAATTGCCGCTCGGCTATGGTCAGGTTTGAAACGAGTTGCGACGGGTCGAGCGTGAGGCCGAGTTCGCCAAGCGCCTTGGCGGTCTGGCTGCTCATCACCCGATAATCGATCGAGCCGAACCGTGTCGTCGGCTCCCGGCCGAGAAACATGTTCTCGGCGATCGACAGATTGGGCAGCAGCGAATGCTCCTGGAAAA
>NZ_RZPH01000798.1:0-2838 GCF_004022825.1 Mesorhizobium sp. M7A.F.Ca.CA.004.04.2.1 | reverse complement strand
TCGGCCAGCACCGCATCCGGGCTGCCGGCGCTGCGAATGCCGTAGATTTTCCGCGGCGTGTCGACCGCCGGGATGTGGTGGCCGCCATGATTTTCCAGTTCGAACAGATCGGGATGCGCCCGCATGATCTCGACGGCGGCGGCGTTTCGCTTCAGCCAGATGCCGGTCACGAAAATGGTGGCGGGGATCTTGTTGTCCACCAGCGCCGAAAGGATCCGGTTGTCGGTCTGTCCACCGCACGCGTCGAGCGTAAGCGCCACACGGCCGGCTCCGCTCGCCTGCGACTTGATGTGCAGCGTCGGCTCGACGAGGGGCGCGGCATGGCTGGCGGATGCCATCGCCCACGACAGGGCGATCATGCAGAGACTTTTTTGCAGCAGGCGCATCAAACCGATTCCCGGACCCGTCATTTCAAGCAGGCATCCCAACGACCCGCATGAAGGCGGAAATCGGGATGGCGCATAGCAGAAAAGCGCTCCGCGACAATGTGACCGTTCCTGTGGCGAAGGGGGTCATTCCGCCGCGTCGAGGGTCGTGCATGCGACGCATGATCTCAGATGGCGTGTTCCAGTTTCATTTCGGTGCGCGAAAGAACCTCGCGCACCGCATCGACCACAGGCTTGACCTCCAGGCCCCAGACGCAGCATGCCTTGCTGGGATCTGGCGCGCGGCAGAGGTTTTCGGCCATGCAGGCGCAAGGCATCGGCGGCTGGAGCGAGATGCTGGGCACGCCGACGGGACCCCAGCGCGACGGCTCCGTCAGACCGAACAATCCGACAACCGGGGTTCCGGTGGCTGCGGCCATGTGCATCGGGCCGCTCTCATTGCCGAGAAACAGCCGGGCCTGTTTCAGCACCGCCAGCAGGCTTTCAAGCGACAGGTCACCGACGAGATTGACGACCGACGGCGCGGTCCTGGCGACGATACGTTCGGCGATCTCGCGCTCGTCCGGGCCGCCCACCAGGACTACGTCCAGGCCGGTCTCGCCGGCAATCTCGACGATCACTGCTGCAAACCGCTCCGGCTGCCAACGTCGGCCCTCGAAGCTTGCACCCGCATGTACCGCGATGAATGCGTTTGGCCTCAGATGGCGCTTACCCAGCAGCGCCAATGCTTTCGCCGTCTCCATTGGCAGCGGCTCAAGGTTTGGAATCACCGTGCGAAGTTCGATGCCGAGCGCTTCGAGCGGCGAGAGGTAGCGGTACAGGAAATGCTGACCATCAAAGCCGTAGGGCTTGGCAAAAACGTTGGCGGGCTGCCGCTCCAACATACGCAAGGGTCTTTCGGAAGGACTGTAACCGACACGGGTCTTGGCGTTGACGAGCCCGGTGACGATGCGCGACGTCTTCGAGTCGGTCAGGTCGATGGTCAGGTCGAAACGGAAGCGGCGCAACGCCCGCACCATGGCGTAAAGCTCTTTCCCGCGCTCCAAGGACGTGCCGCGCATGCGGTCGCGCCTGAATGTGACCACCTCGGAAGCTATATCATGGGCGATCACGAAGCTCTCGAAGCGAGCCTCGCACAGAAAGACGATGCTGGCGCCGGGGAATGCGAGCCGCAGGTTCTTGGCGAGCGCCGAGGCGAGGACGAGATCGCCTATGAACTTGGTTTGGACGACCAGGATCGAGTGGAACGGCGCGGGAGAAATCTGCAGCATCTGTTTCCGGGAGCAATTTGCGGATAGCCGCAAATTGGGCAGGAACAATGTCGAGATTGCGCGACGCCGCCAGCACGTTCGCGTGAATTGCCTTACAAAACGGTAAGCTGGATGGATCCTATCGGCGGCCTGCCTTCGCAACCAGCACCGCAGCCTGCGCGGCCGCCAGCCTGGCGATCGGTACGCGATAGGGCGAACAGGACACGTAGTCGAGGCCGACCTCTTCGCAAAAGCGGATCGAGGCCGGATCGCCGCCATGTTCGCCGCAGATGCCGAGCTTGATGTCTGGCCGCGTCGCCCTGCCCTTTTGCGCGGCCATGCGCACCAGTTCGCCGACGCCGTCGATGTCGAGCGAGACGAACGGGTCCTGATCGATAATGCCCTTCTGGCGGTAGGTTTCCAGGAACGAGGCCGCATCGTCGCGCGAGATGCCGAAGGTCGTCTGGGTCAGGTCGTTGGTGCCGAAGGAGAAGAATTCGGCTGACTCTGCAATGACATGGGCACGGATCGCGGCGCGGGGGAGCTCGATCATCGTGCCAGTGAGATAGTCGATCTTGACGCCGGTTTCCTCCATGACGCTCTTGGCAACCGCATCGATGCGCGCCTTGACGTAATCGAGTTCCTTCACCAGGCCGACGAGCGGCACCATGATCTCGGGGACCACCAGCGCGCCGGCCTTCCTGCCGGCCTCCACGGCCGCCTCGAAAATGGCCCGCGCCTGCATCTCGGCGATCTCGGGATAGGAGACAGCCAGGCGGCAGCCACGATGGCCGAGCATCGGGTTGAACTCGTGCAGTGCCTCGGTGCGCTGCCTGAGCTTGTCCGGCGACACCTTCATGGCGGCGGCGACCTCGGCCACCTCCTCCTCGGTCTTCGGCAGGAATTCGTGCAACGGCGGATCGAGCAGGCGGATCGTCACCGGCAGGCCGGCCATGATCTCGAACAGTTCGAGGAAGTCCGAGCGCTGCATGGGCAGAAGCTTGGCAAGTGCGGCGCGCCGGTCCTTTTCGGTGTCTGCCAGGATCATCTCGCGCATGGCGACGATGCGGTCGCCATCGAAGAACATGTGCTCGGTGCGGCAGAGGCCGATGCCTTCGGCGCCGAAGGAGCGCGCCATGCGCGCGTCGAGCGGCGTTTCGGCATTGGTGCGCACTTTCATGCGGCGGACCGCGTCCGCCCAC
>NZ_RZPH01000797.1:0-2840 GCF_004022825.1 Mesorhizobium sp. M7A.F.Ca.CA.004.04.2.1 | reverse complement strand
GGGAAAGCTCGGTACGGCCGGAGCCGACCAGACCCGCCAGCGCCAGCACCTCGCCCTTGTGCAGGTCGAACGAACAGTTTTTCAGGAGACGGCCGTCGGACATGCCACGCACCGAGAGCGCCACCGCGCGCTTTTCGTCCGGCGGCCGATGATCCTTCTTGTAGAAAGCCGACAGATCGCGGCCGACCATCATCGACACCAGGCGCGAGGCGCTGAGGTCGGCACGCTCGAGCGTACCGACATAACCGCTGTCGCGCAGCACGCTGACGCGATCCGCAAGCTGGTAGACCTCTTCCATGCGGTGACTGATGTAGATGATGGCGATGCCTTGCGATTTCAGCGTCGCGATGACCTCGAACAGCCGGTCGGTCTCGCGCGAGGTCAGCGACGTGGTCGGCTCGTCCATGACGATGATGCGCGCATTGGTCGACAGCGCGCGGGCGATCTCGACCAATTGGCGCTCGCCGAGCGACAGGCTGGAGACCATGTCGCGGGCCGAAAAGGAGACGCCCAGACGCGCGACGATCTCCCTGGCGCGCCGGGTGCACTGGTCGCGGTCGACGATACCGAAGCGTCGCGGCTCGTTGCCGAGGAAGATGTTTTGCGCCACCGTCAGATTGGGCGCCAGCGACAGCTCCTGATAGATCACCGCGACGCCGCTGGCGCGCGCCTTGATCGGATCGCCGGTCGCGGCCGGCATGCCGTCGATCAGGATCTCGCCGCCGGCATCCGGCCGATAGGCGCCTGAAAGCACTTTCATCAATGTCGACTTGCCGGCGCCGTTTTCGCCCATCAAGGCGTGCAGCTCGCCGGCGTGGACGCTGAGCGAGACATCGTGCAAGGCACGGATGGTGCCGAACGTCTTGGAGATGTGCCGCATCTCCAGCACCGGCTGGCGCGCGGTCTCGGCCCTGGCAATCGCACTCATCGCGCGCCTCCCACTGCCGCATCAGCGACGCCGCGGTCCATGGTGGCGTCGCGCCAATTGCTGCGATAGCCTGCCAACCCGGTGAAACGCGATGCGCGCACCGGCTCCGGAACTTCGGCGGCGAATTCGCGCCCGACGCTCTCGAAGGCGAGCGCCGCGGCACCCGTGGCGCTGCCCTCCAGCGTGGCGCCCTGCAGGAAGGCCTGGCCGGGACGCAACTGCGCCAGCAGCCCGGCGAGCACACCGCCTGTGTTCAGCCCGCCATCGACGATCACGGTGTTGTTCGAATGGATGAGGTCGAGGCAGAGATCGACCATCAGCGCGACATAGAGCAGCGCCGCGGCCGCGCGTTCCTCGGCATTGGGCGCGCGCCCGACCAGTCGGCCGGAATGCCCCGACATCGGCCCGCCCGGCGCAAAGCTCGGCAGCGCCATGATGCCGGCATCGATCACCCGCTGCACCACTGGGCCGGCGATCTCGCCTTGCCAGCCGGCGCTGATTGTTGCGAATTCGCGCCCGCCCATGAAGCGGATGGTCGGTACTGGGCCGCCGCCGACATCGACGTTGACCAGCATGTCGCGATCCCGGTCGAGTGCGTCGAGCGGGCAGTCCGGATTGAGCACGATGACCCAGGTGCCGGTCGAAACGACGGTGACCGGGCCAAGCTCCTGCCGGCGATAGGCATGCAGCGCCGCATTCGAGTCATGGACGCCGTTGTGGATGGCGATCGGTCGCGCCGCGGCGCCGAGGCGGTGCTCGCCGATAACAGTGCCGGCGCGCTCGAAGGCAGGCATCCGGTCACGCCAGCCCTGCGCGTCGACCAGCGAGGAAAAGTCTTGGCGGCGCGGCGCCCACAGATGCGAATGGCAGCCGAGATAGGACACTTCCGAGACCGCCCGCCCGCCAAGGCGCCAGCTCCAGTATTGCGGATAGCCGAGGATCGATTTCGACGCAGCGAACGCGTCCGGATCGACCTCCTGCAGCCACAGCATGTGGCGGCCGTAGTTGAAGCCGAGCGGCAGCCGCGGCGAGAACGTCTCGGAAAAGTCAGGAATGCGGCGATCGATCCGCGCGGCAATCTCGGCCGGCGGCTCTTGCTCGTAATCGAGGATCGGACGCGTCAGCGCCGCCTCGTCGACCAAGGCAAAGGTGCAGCCATGGCCCGACACCATCACCCCTTCCACTCCATGACCGTCGACCGCATCGGCAACGGCGCTGAGCGCCCAATGGTGGAGGGCCGCCTCGTCGAGCACGCTGAAGCCGTCTTGGCGCACCCATTTCGGCTGTGTCCGGCGCTCGTCGATGATCCGCCCGTCCTGGCCGAAGACGAACAGCTTCGAATTGGTCTTGCCGAAATCGAGGACAGCCACCTTCACTGGATGGCTCCCGAGGCTATCCGCACCATGACGCCGGCGTCTTCCAGCATGCGCGCATCTGCGTCGGAGAGGCCGTCGTCGGTGACCAGCGTGCCGATGCGCGAAAGCGGCAGCGCGACATTGCGCGCGTGGATCGACAGTTTGCGGCTATCGGCCAGCACCACGATCTGGTCGGCGCAGAGGCTGAGATCGACGATCGAGCGTACCAGCAGCGGGTGCGATTCCATCACGCCTTCCTGGCCAAGGCCTTGCGCGCCGAGAAAGAATTTGGAGGCGTAGAAAGGCACGGCCTGGGTGAGCGAATGGATGATGCCGGGCTCGCGATGCAGATCACCGCCGGCAACCGTCAGGCTGCAATGGCCGTGGTCGCTGAGATAGGCCGCCAGCGGCATCGAGTTGGTGTAGAGGCGGATGTTGCGCTCGGCGAGCTTGACCCCGAGATGGAAGCAGGTCGAGCCGCCATGCACGATAACGGCGTCGCCGTCACGCACCATGGTCGCCGCCAGAGCGGCGATCTGCCGCTTGGCCTCGACCGC
>NZ_RZPH01000796.1:0-2843 GCF_004022825.1 Mesorhizobium sp. M7A.F.Ca.CA.004.04.2.1 | reverse complement strand
GGCCTGCGCCGGCTGATCACCGGTGAGCCTGACGATCCGATCATGACGGTGGCGCCGGATCACCTTCCGGTGACGGTCGGCCCGCTGACCGATCGCGAAACCCTGGCGCAGACGATCTCCAAATACGATCTGCTCGCCCTTCCGGTCGTCGACCATGGCAAGATCCTCGGCATCGTCACCATCGACGACATCATCGACACGATGGTCGCGGAGACGACCGAGGACGCGCACCGTTTCGGCGGCATGGAGGCGCTGGACGAGCCGTACATGAAGATGAGCTTCCTCGCCATGATCAAGAAACGCGGCGGCTGGCTGTGCGCGCTGTTCATCTCGGAGATGCTGACGGCCAACGCAATGCAGAGCTATGAGGGCGAGTTGGAGAAGGCGATCGTGCTGACGCTGTTCATCCCGCTGATCATGAGCTCCGGCGGCAATTCCGGCTCGCAGGCGACCTCGCTGGTCATCCGCGCGCTGGCGTTGCGCGAGATCGGTCTTGGCGACTGGTGGCGGGTGGCGCTGCGCGAGCTGCCCACCGGCTTGGTGCTGGGCGCCATGCTCGGCGTGGTCGGCGTCTGCCGCATCGCGCTGTGGCAGTATATGGGCTTCTACGATTATGGCCCGCACTGGCCGCTGATCGCTACCACGGTGGGGGCTGCACTGGTCGGCATCGTCACCTTCGGTTCGCTGTCGGGGTCGATGCTGCCGTTCGCCTTGAAACGTATCGGCTTCGACCCGGCCAGCGCATCGGCGCCGTTCGTCGCCACGCTGGTCGATGTCACCGGGCTGGTGATCTACTTTTCGGTGGCGCTGGTGATCCTGCGCGGCACGCTTCTGTAGCGACTATCTCCGCCGTGGCATGACCTTGCCGCGGCGGAGTTCCTCAACCCGGATTTGCCGTCAATCGACGCGCTCGCCGTCCTTCACGCGATAGGTCGGCTTGTACATGGTGACCAGTTCTTCCGCCGCTGTCGGATGCACGGCCATCGTACGGTCGAAATCGTCCTTGGTCAGGCCGGCCTTCAGCGGGATGCCGAGCAGCTGCGCCATCTCGCCGGCATCCGGCCCCAATATGTGGGCGCCAAGCACTTTTTTCGACGCGCCATCGACCACCAGCTTTATCAGCATCTTCTCGTCGCGCCCGGACAGGGTGTGCCGCATCGGCCGGAATGTCGCGCGGTAGATCTCGATGTCGGGGAAGCGCTTGACGGCGTCGTCCTCCGACAATCCGACAGTGCCGATCTCCGGCTGTGAAAAGACAGCGGTCGCGATCGTCTCGTGATCGGGCGCGGTCGGATTTCCCTTGAAGGCGGTTTCGATGAAGCACATCGCCTCATGGATCGCCACCGGCGTCAGCTGCACGCGGTTGGTGACGTCGCCGATCGCCCAGACGTTGTCGATGTTGGTGCGGGAATATTGGTCGACGGCGATGGCGCCAGTCTTGGTCATCTCCAGTCCGATGCCTTCCAGGCCCATATTCTCGGTGTTGGGAATGCGGCCGATGGCCAGCATCACCTGGTCAACGGTCAGCACCTCGCCGCCGCTGACGAGCGCGTCGAGCCGGCCGTCCGGCCGCTTGCGGATCCATTCGGACACGGAATGGCAGAGGATCCTTATCCCCTTCTTTTCCATCGTCTCGTGCAGCATGCGCCGTAGGTCCATGTCGAACCGGCTCAGGATCTCCTTGCCGCGATAGACCAGCGTGGTGTCGACGCCGAGACCGTGAAAAATGTTGGCGAACTCGACGGCGATGTAGCCGCCGCCCTCGATCATGATCGCCTTGGGCAGTTTCTTGAGGTCGAAAGCCTCGTTGGAAAAGATACAATGTTCATGGCCGGGCAGCGCCGGATGCGCCGCCGGGCGGCCGCCGGTAGCAATCAGGATCTGGTCTGCTGTGACGGTGCGATCCTCGCCCAGAAGATGCACGACATGCGGATCGACGATCATGGCGCGCGAATGGAAGGTCTCGCCGCCGGCGCCCTCGACGTTCCTGACGTAGATGGCCTCCAGCCGGCTGATCTCGCGATCCTTGTTGGCGACCAGCGTCTGCCAGTCGAAGCTGGCTTCCGGCACCGTCCAGCCATAGCCGGCGGCGTCGGCAAAATGCTCGGGAAATTGCGAGGCATAGACATAGAGCTTTTTCGGCACGCAGCCGCGGATGACGCAGGTGCCGCCATAGCGGTATTCCTCGGCGATGCCGACACGCTTGCCGAGTGCCGCGGCGACACGCGCCGCCCTCACCCCGCCCGAACCGCCGCCGATGACGAAAAGATCGTAGTCGTAACCAGCCATGACGCGGCTCCCAGGCTTCAGAAATGTGTCAGACAGGTAGGCCGCAAACCGTCAAAAGAAAAGCCCGGACAGGCCGGGCTTTCGCGGGAGGCCGCAAGGCCATTGAAAATGCGGGGTCAGTTGTTGTCCGCAGGGGCCGCGCCATCGGCGGGCGCTGCGCCATCGGCCGGAGCGGCGGCTCCGGCGGCGGGCGCGGCAGGTGCAGCCTGCGCCTTTGCCTTGGCGGCTGCGGCCAGCGTTTCGCCGACCTGCTGGGCGAGATCGCGGCCGAGGCCGTTCTGCCAGATGTCGGCTGCCTTGACCAGTTCGCGGGTCACCGTCGGGCCGCTATCGAGCAGCTTCTTGCCCGAATCGGAATTGTAGAAGGCGGCGATGTCGGTCAGTTCCTTTTCGGAGAACACTTTTGCGTAGGCGAGTGCGGCTTCCTTCTCGAGATCGGCGCGGCGCGAGGCCAGCGCCAGCGCCTTCTCGCTGATCGTCTTGCCGATCAGTTCCTGCATGTCCGGGTTCTTCTGGATCAGCTGCGATTCGAGCGCTGCGGCTGCCTGCGGCAG
>NZ_RZPH01000795.1:0-2851 GCF_004022825.1 Mesorhizobium sp. M7A.F.Ca.CA.004.04.2.1 | reverse complement strand
AAATCATGCGATTGCATGCTCCGGCTCGGCCAACATGCCGCCACCTCCACGCCCGGGCGGCACCGTTGCAAAGGCCGGGATTGGCGGCGGATCATCGTCGTCATCTCGCCAGGGGTGCCGCATCCAACCGAGACGGCTCTTCCTGCGGCGCCGGTCGAAAGACAGGCTGACGGCTGACGGCAACATTGAAAAACGCGGTTCCCGCCCGGATTCGTCCAGGAGGTGGAGCGCGCGGAGTATGTCACTGACTTCAACGATGGCGCCGTTGTCCAATTGCCGCAACGCGGGATTGTCAGGAACCGCATGAACGTCGGAAGCCCAGAAAGCGAGCAAAGCCCGCTTTGCACCGATCGTCATCGTCTCCTCGTTCAGCACATCATCCGGCGTCCGCAACTCAGCGGATTCCGCGGCAAGATATTTCGGTTCAGGTTGGTGAAAACTGTAGGCTTCGGTTCTCATCTCCATTCTCCGCGAACTGTGCCTCCCGGCCGAACCGGGAGGCGGACCGTAGATCCAGGTTCCAGGAATCAGGCGACCTCGCGCTGGGGCTCCGCATCCGAATCGATCAACTGCTTCTTGCCGGGTTGCTCGAGCGAAACCGCTTTGGCTTCGGACCCTATCTCAATGCGCCGAGGCTTGAGTTCCTCGGGCACTTCGCGGATCAGGTCCACCGACAGCAAGCCATTCTCGAGGTTGGCCGCCTTGACCTTTACATGGTCGGCAAGTTTGAACACCTGCTTGAAGTTGCCCGTCGCCAAGCCGCGATGAAGGACCTCCCGATTTTCCTGGTCGGGTTTCCTTTGGCCGATGACAGACAATTCGGGGCCGTTTTGCATGAGTTCGACCTCATCGAGAGCGAAGCCGGCGATAGCCATCGTAATGCGATAGTCGTTCTCGCCAATCTTCTCGATATTGTAGGGAGGCCAGTCAGAGCGCACGCTTTTTTCGAGCATATCGAAGAGACGGTCGAAGCCGACCGTTGTGCGGTAAAGAGGGGTATAATCAGAACTTCTCATAGCCATATCCTCCGTGAAGCAACATGGGTTACGAGGCTGTCGCAGCGCCGCTGCGACGCCAGTATGTCGAGCCGAAGCCTCGACGGAAAACGATCTGGTAATCGTGTTTTTTTCCTTCAAGAGGGACGTCAAAAATATTTTTGGCCGGCAGGCAGGTGCCCAAGGCGCTGCCTTGCGTGCTGCTGGCCACTGCGCGATGTTGACGCCAGGGGTGGAGCGAATCATGCGAAAAATTTTGATGTCCGGACTGCTGCTCGCGGTGGCCTTTTCCGCGAACCCGGCCCGCGCGCTGGACAGCAGCGGCACGCCTGTCGTCGTGACACCTCTTGCGTCGCGCACGACGACCGCGTCCGGCCAACCGATCACGTTGCCGCAGAAGAGCGTGCAGGTGCTGGTCTCGACCTACGACATCGCGTCGGGCGCGACCTTGCCGGTCCACAGGCACCCCTTTCCGCGCTACGCCTATGTCCAGGCCGGCACGCTGAAGGTCACCAATGTCGAGACCGGCATCAGCAACACCTACAAGGCTGGCGATTTCATCATCGAAATGATCGGCCAGTGGCATCAGGCCACCAATATCGGGGATGTCGAGGTGAAGCTTCTTGTGATCGATCAGGTCGAGCAAGGCGCGAAGAATACGGAATTGCGCCAATAACCGCTAAGTCCGTGCCCGAAGGCGGAAGGCTGTTCGCGCTTTCGCTGCGACCGGCCCGGTGCTAGGGCTGGCGGGAAATCATGGACTGGATCGCCCCTTGACCAAAGCTCTCCGCCTTCCGCTGATCGAAATCTGTGTCGAAGGCATTGACGGCCTTCTCGCGGCGCAAGCCGCCGGCGCCGACCGGGTCGAACTATGCGCCAGCCTCATCGAAGGCGGTATCACGCCGAGCCTCGGCACGGTCCGCGCCGCCCTCGAGCAGGCAAGTGTGCCGTTTCACGTCATGGTGCGGCCACGCGGCGGCGATTTTCTCTACAGTGAGACCGAATATGCCTCGATGCTGGCCGATGTCTCGGCATTGCGCGAACTCGGCGTGCCCGGCGTGGTGTTTGGCTGCCTGAACGCCGATGGCACCATGGACGAGGCGCGCATGAGCGAACTGACGCAGGCGGCCGGCCCCTTGAACGTCACCTGTCATCGCGCCTTCGACATGACGCGCGACCCGGCCGAGGCGCTCGAATCGCTGATCCGCAGCAAGGTCGGCCGCGTGCTGACCAGCGGCCAGCGTGACACTGCTATCGAAGGCTTGCCGCTGTTGGCGGATCTGGTGCGGCAGGCCGGCGAGCGCATCGTCATCCTCGGCTGCGGCGGACTGGATTTGCACAACATTGCCGAAGTGCGCAGCAAAACCGGCCTGTCCGAAATGCATTTTGCCGCCCTCAAGGATGTGCCGAGTGCCATGGACTACCGCAATCCCCATGTCGGCATGGGTGGTTCCGATCTCGATCGCGAATACCGCAACACGCTCACCGACACATCACTGGTGGCGGCAACGATCGCGGCAGCCAAGGCATGACCTCGACCCCTGCCCCGATAGCCCGTGTATCGGCCGCAGACGAAGCGGCGATCCTGGCGCTCAACAACGAGCATGCCGCAGAACTGTCGTGGCTGGAGGCTGAGCGGCTGTCCTTCCTGCTTGGCGAAGCGTTTTACACCAGGCGCATCGGCGATCTCGAAGCCTTCATCATGACCTTCGACCAGGACGCCCGCTACGACAGCCCGAATTTCCTCTGGTTTCGCGAACGCTACGAGCGCTTCGTCTATGTCGACCGGGTTGTCGTGGCGGGCGTCCTGGTCGAAGGTCATGATGAAGGCTTCGAGATCGCCGATGCGCCTGGTG
>NZ_RZPH01000794.1:0-2856 GCF_004022825.1 Mesorhizobium sp. M7A.F.Ca.CA.004.04.2.1 | reverse complement strand
CGCCTGGGCCGAGCATCGAGACGAATCCTTTATCCGCCAGTACCTCAGTCCGGCCTTGATCCGGAAATGGCGGTTTTTTGTGCTTGGCGACGCTGCCGACCAACCGCATTGCCTGGTCGCCTCGATCCACGACGAGCGCGGCTACGCCAAGATACGCGCCACGCTCGCCAACAGCTATGACCTCGGCGCAAACCGACCGGACATTCAGGTGGTGGATGTCGATCTGCTCGGCGACCGCCATTTGCGCCTGCAGCACAAGGTCAATGACGGCATCCTTCTCGAGGATGCCAGCCGCGACGCCACGCTTCGTCACATCCGCAGGCTTTGGGGTTATGAAGTCAGCCTGGCGGCCATGGATGCCGAGACCGGCGCGACGATCCACGAACGCTCGACCAGCCAGATCGCCGGATGACGTGCCCCGGCCTCCCTGCGCGTATCAGGTGTCGCCGGCTGGCCTGATCCTCAGCCTTGCGATCCGGTTCTTGTCGCGTTTCATGACGATGAAGCGCTTGCCGTGGAACGTAAAAGCCTGCTTCTCCTCGGGGATCGATTGCGTCTCGTGGATGACGAGGCCGGCAATGGTGGTGGCCTCCTCATCCGGCAGGTTCCAGTCGAGAGCCCGGTTGAGGTCACGGATCGGCACCGTACCGTCGACGACCACGGAGCCGTCGGCCTCCTGCTTGACGCCCTGTATGTCGACATCATGCTCGTCGGCGATCTCGCCGACGATCTCCTCGATAATGTCCTCCAGCGTCACCAGTCCTTCGACCTCGCCATATTCGTCGACGACGACGGCGAAATGCGCTTTGCGGCGAAGGAAGGCGTTGAGCTGTTCCTGCAAGGTTGTCGTGTCGGGCACGAACCATGGTTTCGAGGCGATCTTCATCACATCGATCCTGGAGAAGTCGTTGCCGACTTCGTTCAAGGCGCGCAGCAGATCCTTTGCATGCAGCACGCCGACGATGTTGTCGAGCGAGCCTTTCCACAGCGGCATGCGGGTGTGCGGGCTTTGCAAGATCTCGCGCACCACCGCTTCCGGCGCATTGTCGGCATTGACCGAGCGCATGTTGGTGCGGTGGACCATGATGTCGGAGACTTCGAGTTCGGCGAGATCGAACAGGCCGCCGACGCGGTCGCGATCCTCGCGCACCACCTGGCCGTCGCGGCGGAAATCGTCGACCGCGCCGCGCAATTCGTCCTGGCTGGAACGCTGCGGCTCGATGCGCGAAAGCTCGTATCCGGACATGGCAAGCAGGCGCGTGCGCACGGCAACAAGCAGCACGATGAGGATGGCAAGGACGGCAACGACGATCCAGCCGGGCTCGTTCATCTCCGGTCGCTTTCCTTTGGGTGATTCTCCCTGAGGAACGACAGCACTTCCGAGGCCGGCACGTCCTTGGCGATGAAGGCCTGGCCGATGCCGCGCGTCAGGATGAAGGTCAGCGCGCCGCGCGACACCTTCTTGTCCTGGGTGATAAAGGCCAGCAGCGCCTCGGCGTCAGGCAGATCGCCCGATATGTCGGCTATCCGCCAGGGCAGGCCGACGGCGCGCAGATGCGCCTCGACGCGCGCGGCATCGTCGGGGCTGGCCAGATTGAGCCGCGACGAGAACCGGTAGGCCAGCGCCATGCCGATGGCGACCCCTTCGCCATGGACGAGGCGGGCTCCGTCATACCGGGTGGCGGCTTCCAGCGCGTGGCCGAATGTGTGGCCGAGATTGAGCAGCGCGCGGTCGCCGGTCTCGAATTCGTCGCGCGCAACCATTTCGGCCTTGGCGCGGCAGGCTTCGGCAATAGCCTGCGCCCTCTCCGGCCCGCCGGCGAAAACCTGGACCCAATTCTTTTCCAGCCAGGTGAAAAATTCTGGCCGGTCGATGAGCCCGTATTTGGCGAGTTCGGCATAGCCGGCGCGGAATTCGCGGATAGGCAGCGTGTCGAGCACCCCGGTGTCGGCCAACACCAGTTTCGGCTGATGGAAGACGCCGACGAGGTTCTTGCCGCGTGGGCTGTTGATGCCGGTCTTGCCGCCGACCGAGGAATCGACCTGCGCCAGCAGCGAGGTCGGGATCTGCACGAAATTCATCCCGCGCCGCACGATGCCGGCGGCAAAGCCGGCAAGGTCGCCGATAACGCCGCCGCCGAAGGCGATGACGATGTCGCCGCGTTCCAGTTTCGCAGCCAGCACACCGTCGACCACCTCTTCGAGATGAGCAAAACTCTTGGTCTTCTCGCCGGGCGGCAACGTGATCACGGCGGTCTGGATGCCGTCCGTTTCGAGGCTGGCCTGAAGGGCAGCGAGATGCGCTGCCGCGACATTGGCGTCGGTGACGACCGCGGCGCGTGTACCCGGCAGGCGGCCCGATATCTCGGCGCCCGCGCGGGCCAACAACCCCGAACCTATCAGGATATCGTAGGTCCGGTCGCCAAGGCCGACTTCGACGACAACGGGTGCCTCGATGCTCACTGTTCCACCTCGCCCGTCGCCGTCGTCTCATCGATGCCGAAATGCCGGCACAGCGCGTCCACCACCTCGGTCGCGATGACTTCCTTGCGGTCGTCGCGGGTCGGCACGGTGACATCAGATGTCGCGTAGACCGGATAGCGCTCGCCCATCAGCCGCTCCAGCACGGCGCGCGGATCGGCACTTTTCAACAATGGCCGGTTCTGTTTCTTGGAGACGCGGTCCATCAGAAGATCGAGCTCGGCCTTCAGCCATACCGACACGCCCTGCGCTGCAATCGCCTCGCGCGTCTGCGCATTCATGAAGGCGCCGCCGCCGGTCGACAGCACCTGCGGGCCGTTTTCCAGCACGCGCAGGATGACGCGCTGCTCCAGCGCCCGGAATTCGGTCTCGCCA
>NZ_RZPH01000793.1:0-2867 GCF_004022825.1 Mesorhizobium sp. M7A.F.Ca.CA.004.04.2.1 | reverse complement strand
GGCACAGACATCGGCGATCCTTGATGCTTGTCCATGAAATCCGCGAAGTCCAGAAGGATGCGGGCGGCGGGGCTCATGAACCGGGCAAGTTCCTTATTGTTTGTCTTGTCGTAGATAGACCCTGCCGAGGAAGGCCGGCTCGCCGGAGCGCCGGCCGCCCAATGAGCCTGCCACCAGCACGACAAGCGTCAGCAAGTACGGCAAAGTCATCATGAGATAGACAGGAACGTCGGCGCCTATGGCTTGTAGTCTAGGCACAAGCGCATCCGCGCTTCCGAAAAGAAGCGCACCCCAGAGAGCTCGAGCCGCGTTCCAGCGCGAAAAGATGACGAGCGCAACGGCAATCCAGCCGCGCGACGCGACCATTCCCTCCACCCAGACATGACTTGTGGCGACTGAGAGATAGGCTCCGGCGAGACCACAAAACAGCCCGGATGCCAGGACAGCCCCGAACTGAACCAGTTGCACGTCGATACCCGCGACATCCGCGGCGGCCGGGTTTTCCCCGACGGACCTCAACCTGAGGCCATGTCGGCTTTTGGAAAGCCACCACCAGAGCGCGCCGACCAGGGTCGGCAGCGCCAGCGTAACCGGGTCCTGCACCGCGAAAATGCGGCCGAATGCCGAACCGCGGTCTATCCCGAAGAGGTCGCCAAGTGTGGAAATGCCAGAAAAGGTCTTCTGCACGTAGGGTCGCCCCACGACCCCGGTGATGCCCAGTCCGATTGCGACGACGGCTAGGCCGGCGAGCGTATGATTGGCGCGCAAGGCGACTGTCGATATTCCAAACAGCAGAGCGAGAGCCATCGCGGCCGCTGAGCCGGCGGCAAGACCAACCCAAGGATCGGCTCCGGAAAGCACCGTCATCGCGCCGGTCATGGCACTGACCGCCATGAGCCCTTCCGCTCCAAGATTGAGAACGCCGGCTCTTTCGCAGATAATGAGGCCGAGGCTCGCCAGCAGCAACGGTGCCGCATAGCTCGGAATGATGGCAATCCAGCCGATCAGAAAATCCATGCAACTGCCCCTTCCTAGTTCTTGGGCCGTTTGAGCGAATAGGAGCTGAAGAACTGCGCCATCAAAATCGACATCAGTACCGCGCCTTGCATCAGCACGATCATCGCTTCGGAGATCGAGTAGAAAACCTTCAGGACATTCCCGGCGGTGAACACCGCGCCGAGCGCGAAAGAGATCACGACCACCCACAATGGCTTCGCGCGGGCCAGGTAGGCGATCACGATCGCGCTGAAGAGATAGCCGTTGCCGACGGACTGGTTGAGGCGGTGCTCCGTCCCCGCCACGATCATCATGCCGGCAACGCCTGAGAGAGCGCCGGAGAGCAGCACGAGCCCCACGGCTATGCTGAGCACCGGCAGGCCCGTGGCGAGCGCGGCCTTGGCGTTGAAACCTACAGCATCCGCGTAGAAGCCGACCCGGCTGTGTTCCATGACGAACCAGATGGACAATGCGATAACGGCGACCAGGAAGATTCCGGCATGCAACTGCCCCCATCCCAGAACGGGAAACCAGCTCGCCTCGGGAAAGGTGGCGGTCACGGGAAAGCTGTTGGAAGGGTCTCTCCAGACCCCGAACAGAAGATGCTGCACGAGCAGAAACGCGACGCTTCCCAGCAGCAGGGTCGAAATAACCTCGTTAACGCCCCACTTGAGTTTCAGAAAAAGCGGAATCGCAATCCAGGCGGCTCCCGCAAGCGCTGCCAGAACGAACATCGTCGGCAACCTCAGCACTTCAGGCCCGCTGCCGTTCAGCGCCACCCAGGTTGACGCGATCGCGCCGAGCCATAGCTGGCCCTCCACGCCGATGTTCCAAAACCGCACGCGCATGGCAACGCCGGAGGCGAGGCCGACTAGCACCAACGGTAAAGCGGCCGTCGCCGTCTGGGAGAGGCCGTCCGAGGTCAGAAAAGTTGCAATCAGGAACTCATCCACAAGAGCGCTTGCCGGCACGCCCGCATGCACGAGCAGCACCGCCGAAACCGTCAGCCCGACCAACAGTCCGCCAACATAACTGAGACTGGTCAACAAGAAGCCGGGATTTTGCCTGCGAACAAGGAAAGCTGTGTCAAGCATGGCCTGCTAAAAGGCCTCCTATCCATTCAGGCGTGACGTCGCCGGTCTGACGGCAGCCGACGATCCTTCCTCTGTTCATGACGGCCACCCGATGGGACAGGGACATGACCTCCTGGAGATCCTCGCTGATCAGAAGGCAGGCCGCGCCGGCTTCCACAGCTCCGCGGATCGCCGATCGGACGAACTCGGCCGCTTTCATGTCCAGCCCGCGAGAAGGGGAATGCGCTATGAGAACCTTCAGGCCGTGATCGAGCTCCCGCGCGAGCAACACTTTCTGCGCGTTTCCTCCCGAGAGCAAAGAGGCCGGCCGTTCCGGCGTCGCGCCGCGGATATCGAACGCATCGATGGCCTCGGCGGCCTTCTCGCGCATCGCCCGCCGGCTCAGGAGAAACGGACCGCCGAAGCTACCGCTGGCGACGGTCGTGAGCGCGAGATTGTCGGCAATGGAAAGCTCCCGGATCAACCCGCTGTCAAAGCGGTCGGAGGGGATGACGCGCAAGCCGGCCTCGCGGCGCTGGTCTGGCTTGGCGGTGGATATGTCCTGGCCATCCAGTACGATCGCGCCGGCACCGGCACGGTCGAGTCCGAGAAGGCAGGCAACGAGTTCCTCCTGCCCGTTTCCACCGACGCCGGCGATGCCAAGGATTTCGCCGACATGCAGCTCGAACCCGAGATCGTTCAGGCTTTGCCCGTGAGCGGTCGCCCGTGCGGAAAGCCTTTCCACGCTCAGACACACATCGCCCGGCCGAGATGACGGCCGGCCCGCAACCGTCAAGG
>NZ_RZPH01000792.1:0-2868 GCF_004022825.1 Mesorhizobium sp. M7A.F.Ca.CA.004.04.2.1 | reverse complement strand
GCCCAGGACGACCTCGTCATCGCAATCCAGTTGCCCGCGCGATTTGGAGCGCCTGCTGCGATCGGCATTGGCGTTGCCGTTTCCGGGCACGCGGACGGTCGGTCGAGGTTCGCCGCGCTGCTTCGTGACTTCGCTGCAGAAGCCTGGGGTGCGTGAGGGCGAAGTGCTTGACCGCCACATGCGTACGCCGGGGCGGAATAGGAGCTACCAGGCGGCTCTTTCTAAAACGACTAAGAAGCAGGCTGGTGGAGGAATGCGCAATGAAGAGCAGTAACTTGATGGAACTCATGCAGCAAATGTCGCTGACACGACGGCAATTGCTCGGCACGTCAGCAATGCTGGGGGCAGCCGCTCTGATGCCGCGGCAGGCATGGAGCGCGCCCGATCTCAAGGGTATCGAACTCAATCTTATGGTGATCCAGCCGCACGTCACCGGTGGACGCATAGTTGCAGACGAGTTCGGCAAGGCGACCGGCGCGAAGGTCAACGTACTGCCGGTTCCCAACGACCAGATCCAGCAAAAGGCGACCCTCGACGTCCAGTCCGGATCCAACGTCTACGACGTCATCGACTACTGGTACTGTCTGCTCGGCGCGCTCGCCGAAGACGGCACGGTCGTCGACGTTACCGACCGCATTGCCAAGGATTATGCCGCTGCGGACTTCCTGCCGTCGATCTACGATCCCTACACACTGTACAAGGGAAAGCGCTGGGGGGTGCCATATGACGGCGATTCGCACGTGCTGTTCGTCAACACCGAGATCCTGGAACGGAGCGGCCAGAAGCCGCCCACGACTTGGGACGAATATCTGGCGACGGCGAAGGTCATCACGGAGGCCGAGACAGCGAACGGCATCTTCGGCACCGCGCTGCTCGGTGTGAAAAACCCTTTCATGATAGGCTGCAGCTACACCAACCGGCTGGCTGGTCTGGGTGGCGATTTCTTCGATGCCAGCGGCAAGCCGTTGCTCGATTCGGAAGTCAGCATCGCGGCCGTCCAGGCCATGCTTAACGTTGCTCCGTATGCTCTGCCGACGCCGCTGGAAACCGGGTTCGAGCAAGGATTGCCGGCCTTCCTCTCCGGTAAGGCGGCCATGATCGAGTTCTGGACCGATCTCGGGGTCAACGCACAGGATCCGGCAATGTCGCAGATTGTTGACAAGTGGACCGTGGTGCAGATGCCGATTGGCGGCGCCAACAAACAGCATCGCGGCTCGCTCGACGCCGGTTTCGGCCTGGCGATCTCGGCCGGCTCGAAGCAGCCGGACGCCGCTTGGGAACTGGTCAAGTTTGCCTGCAGCAAGGAAATGAACCTCAAGCTGACACTGACTCCCGGCAGTGGCATCGATCCGATCTTCACGTCGGTTCTCGACAGCAGCCAGTACAAGGCGGCGGCGCCGAAGGTTCAGGCTGCTGGCGCCCAGGCACTAAATGGCGCGCTTGCCTGGCCTACCGGGGCACTGGCGTCCAAGATGCTGCAAGGCCTGGCTGACGAACTTGCATTGGTTCTCGCTCATACCAAGACCCCCGAGCAGGCTATGAAAGATGCCCAGGCGGCTTGGGTTGCAATGCTGAATGGATAGAGGCAACCCGGTTTCCACATCGGCCGGAGCGACGGTAAGCGGCTCGCGATTGGCAGGGTTCCTTCTGGTCGCGCCGCTGCTGCTCGGCCTCTCCGCCTTTGCCATCTATCCGTTTCTCGACGTGCTTGCGTTGTCGCTGTCGAAGAGCTCGCTGGGGCGGCAGTTCCAGCATTGGCCGGTTCTGACCAACTTTGCCGCCATTCAGCGCGATGGCGACTTTCAGGCGGCCCTGTTGAGGACGACGATTTTCGCAATTCCCGTCGCATTGATCCAGCTCGCACTTGGCTTGGCGATCGCGATGATGCTGCATTCAAGTCTGAAGCAGGCGAGGTGGGTGCGCAGCCTTATCCTGTTGCCGCTAATGACGCCGCCCATGATGGTGGCCGTGGCCTGGAAATTGATCCTTGCGCCCGCCGGCGGCCTGCTCAACGGCGTGCTGTTGCGCACCGGCATCATAGACCAGCCGGTCTCATTCCTCGGCACCATGCCCGCAGCCTTCCTTTCGGTCGCTGTCGCCGATACCTGGCAGTGGACGCCGTTCGTGGCGATCCTCGCTTATGCGGCGCTCCAGACCTTGCCAGACGAGGTGTTCGAGGCGGCAAGTGTCGACGGCGCGTCGCCGCGAACGATCTTCTGGCAGATCACGCTTCCGATGCTGATGCCGACGCTGCTTGCCATCTTGCTGTTGCGCGTCGTGATCGCGTTCAAGCTCTTCGACCTCGTCTATGGTCTGACATTCGGCGGGCCGGGATTCAGCACCACCGTCACCACCTTCCGCATATGGCGCACTGCCATGCAGGAGTTCGATGTCGGTCTGGCCGCAGCCCAAACGCTGGTGTTCGCCATCCTCGTCAGTATTGTCACCCTGCCTATCACCTGGCTTCACAAACGCAGCGAAACGAGGTCGGGATGAGCCATTCCAGTCAAGCTGGGGGGAAGTCGCGGGGCCGGGTCGCAACAGGGTGTGCCGCGGTCATGGTCGGCTTCTTTGTGTTGCCGATTGCGTATCTCGTCTCGGTTTCCTTCAAGACGCCAGACCAGGTGCTTACCGGGTATTTCCTGCCGCAGGCACCGACACTGGCGAACTGGATCAACACCTTCCAGATCATCCCACTGTTTCGCCTGCTGGCGAACTCGCTGCTGGTCGCGGTTTGTAGCAGCCTGCTGACGCTCGCCGTCGCCTTTCCAGCCACGTACGCCATGGTGCGGTTGAAGGTCGGCGGGCGCTTCCTTCCGGCCTTCACGCTGGCGACCTACGTGGCGCCGCCGGTGGTCGCGCTCATTC
>NZ_RZPH01000791.1:0-2869 GCF_004022825.1 Mesorhizobium sp. M7A.F.Ca.CA.004.04.2.1 | reverse complement strand
GGAGCAGAAAGAGCCATTTGTCGCTGGGAAAGCCGCCGGCCACCGAGCCATAGCAGAGGAAGCTGACGCCGTGTTTGGCGGCGAGGTTCGCCAAGCTATTGCCAGGCCGCTGGTCGAGCACCGAATATTGCAGCTGCTGGCTGACCAGCGGTATGCCGGCGGCAAGGATTTCAGCCAGGCGCGGCGTGTCGAAATTGGTGGTGCCGAGATTGCGCACCTTGCCTTCAAGCCGAAGCTCGTCGAGCCAGCCCATCGCCTCGACATAGCGAGGCTGGTCATAATCCCACCAGTGGAACTGAACGAGATCGAGCCGCTCGGTCTTCAGCCGCCGCAATGACTGGTCGACGATGCTCCTGATGTAGTCGCGGCTGATGCTGGCCAGCCGTTCGAGGTCGGGCACCAGCTTGGTGTGCACCTTCATCCGGGCGGCGACATCGAGGCCGCGCTCACTGGCCAGTCGCAGGCGCGCGGCGCCGATCAATTCCTCGACGCCGGTGTAGATGTCGGCGCAATCATAGGTCCAGATGCCGGCATCGAAGGTGGCGATCAGATCGGCCACCGCCTGGCTGCGGTCGATGGCGCCGTGGCCGCCGGCCAGCTGCCAACCGCCGCGGATGACGCGCGAGATGGTGTAGCCAGAGCCGAGTTCGAAGGTGTTGGCACTCATCTCAGGTCATCCTCTTTAGGCAGCGGCACCGCCGTGGTCTCGGCGTGGCTGAACCGCCGCTTGGCCATCCTGACGATCCTCAGCCGGCTGGCGCAATTGGGATCGGGACAAGCGATCTCCGCGTCCGAGGTCATCCAGTCGTTCGGGTGGGTTGGGCGCTGCTTGGCCGCCAGCAGAGGCAAGACGGCGGCGAGCGAATAGATCGAAAAACCCTGCCCTGCCGGCATCGACAGCATCTCGCCCTTAAGTTCGAAATAGTCGCCTT
The DNA here is from genome assembly GCF_004022825.1 of Mesorhizobium sp. M7A.F.Ca.CA.004.04.2.1. Lineage (NCBI taxonomy): Bacteria > Pseudomonadati > Pseudomonadota > Alphaproteobacteria > Hyphomicrobiales > Phyllobacteriaceae > Mesorhizobium > Mesorhizobium sp. M7A.F.Ca.CA.004.04.2.1. The sequence goes on along the minus strand of NZ_RZPH01000791.1, from coordinate 1,937 downwards.
CCTTGGCGCCGCAATAGATCGGCTTGCCCTCCGGGATGACCGCCTCGACGCGAAGATCGAACAGCTCGAAACTGTCGTCGGCCATTCAAGCCTCCATCAGGCTGAAGGTAACATCGCAGGCGCCGTTGCGGCGGATGACACCGCAAGCGGCGGCGAACCGGTCACGCTCTTCGACGCGCACTTGCGCCACCACGCTGCCGGCCAGCCAGCCGATCGGGAACAAGAGCCGCGCGCCCTGCCCGTAGTAGAGGCCGATGTCGAAGATCGCATTGGGATTGCCGCCCCACATGCGTGGCGGCACGTAGGAAAGCACGATGTCGCCCGGCTGCGGCGTCAGCGTCGCGTTCTCGGCCGGCAACGGTTTCGCATAGGCCTGGCCCTCGAGATCGGCCGCGGGAACCGGACAGGAGATTTCCGGCCCCGTCCACATCGCATGGATGCCAGGGACGACACGTGGCGTGCCGAGATAGGCCGAGAGGAAGGCAGCGTTTTCCGGTGCCTTCTCGGGCAGCAGCAGCGCCGTGACGGAAAGCTGCGAGCGCGGCTCGGTGATCCTGATGGCGGTCATGTCTGGTCTTTCGCGGCGGCGGCCTGCAGCTTGCTGCGCAGGAAGGTGAAGGGGCGGCTGATGTCGGCGACAAGCGATTCGCGCGCCGCCTGCGCATCCTGCGTGGACAGCGCCATGACGATGCGGCGGTGATACTGGGCGGTGTCGACTTCGCCGGCCTCCGAGAAGGCATAGATAGCGACGCGGATGCAGGGCCCCGATTGCAGCCACAGGCTCTCGATCATCGGGATCAGCACGGCCGAGCCGCAGGAGCGGTAGATCTCGAAATGAAAGCTCTGATTGAGCGTCACTTCGCGATCGACGTCCTTCTTGTGTTTCAGCGCCCGCATCTCGTCCCATTCGCCGAGAATGGTTTCGATGGTGGCGATCTGGCGCGGGCCCATGCGGGCGGCGGCCAGCGCGATCGCTTCGCCCTCGATCAGGATGCGGGCACGCAAGAGATCATCCAGCCGTTCCAATGTGATCGGCGGCACACGCACCGAACGGTTGGGCAGCGCCTCCAGCGCCTTTTCCGTGATCAGCCTGCCGAGCGCCTCGCGCACCGGCATGGTCGAGGTGACCAAGGCGTCAGCTAGGCCACGGATGGTCAGCACCTGGCTCGGCTCGAACAGGCCGCCGATCAGGGCGCGGCGCAATTCCGAGTAGACGCGGTCCTGCACAGTTTCGCGGCCGACTGGCGCAAGCTGGGCCGCGATCGCCTCGTTGTTCTTTTCGATGGCAGCCTTTTGCATGGAATTCCGTTCTTGGCCGGTTTTCGGCTTGCGGATGAAATTAAAGCCGAATAGCGTGATCAAAGCAAGTGTGATCACAAATCATAATCAGGAGACGGCAACGATCGTCTTCGGCCAGAGGGTTTGATGAGCGAGGCAACCAAACGGCAAGGGGAAACCCGCGCGCCGGTTCTGACGGCAAGGAATGTCGTCAGGCGGTTCGGCGGCCTTGTCGCGGTCAACGATGTCTCGTTTGACGTCAAAGCGGGAGAAATCCTCGGCTTGATCGGCCCCAATGGTGCAGGCAAGACGACGATGTTCGACCTGCTCGCCGGCAGCATCCTGCCGACCAGCGGCGAGATCCTACTCAACGGCACGCCTGTCTCGGGCGAAGCCGCGCATCTGCGCATCGGTCATGGCGTTGGCCGAACTTTTCAGATCCCGCGCCCGCTGCCCAATCTGACGCTGATCGAAAACATTATGCTGGCCGCACAGGGCCAGGCCGGCGAAAAGCTGCTCGCCAATTTCATCACGCCATGGCGCGTCGCCGCGCAGGAAAGAGCCGCCAGGACAAAGGCGCTCGAACTGCTGGAACTGGTCACCCTCACCCATCTCGCGCATGAGCCGGCGCGGGTGCTTTCCGGCGGCCAGCGCAAGCT
>NZ_RZPH01000078.1:0-11142 GCF_004022825.1 Mesorhizobium sp. M7A.F.Ca.CA.004.04.2.1 | reverse complement strand
CCCCAAGCCGGCCACCGCCCGCCAATCCCCAGCCCTTTCCGGCATCGCGCGCGTGCCGGGCGACAAGTCGATCTCGCACCGTTCCTTCATGTTCGGCGGCCTCGCCTCCGGGGAGACCCGCATCACCGGCCTGCTCGAAGGCGAGGACGTGATGCGCACGGGTGCGGCCATGAAGGCAATGGGCGCGCATATCGAGAAGAACGGCGACGAGTGGGTGATCCGCGGCACCGGCAATGGGGCGCTGCTGCAGCCGGAAGGCCCGCTCGATTTCGGCAATGCCGGCACCGGCTCGCGGCTGACCATGGGCCTTGTCGGCACTTATGACATGGAGACGACCTTCATCGGCGATGCCTCGCTGTCGGGCCGGCCGATGGGCCGCGTGCTCGAACCCTTGCGCCAGATGGGCGTGCAGGTGCTGAAGGCGACACCGGGCGACCGCATGCCGATCACACTGCATGGACCGAAGCATGCCGCGCCGATCACCTATCGCGTGCCGATGGCCTCGGCGCAGGTGAAGTCCGCAGTGCTGCTCGCCGGCCTCAACACGCCCGGTATCACCACAGTCATTGAACCCGTCATGACGCGCGACCACACCGAAAAGATGCTGAAGGGGTTTGGCGCCAATCTGTCGGTCGAGACCGACGAACGCGGCGTGCGCCACATCTTCATCGAAGGCCAGGGCAAGCTGACCGGCCAGACCATCGCCGTGCCGGGCGACCCGTCCTCGGCCGGCTTCCCGCTGGTGGCCGCACTGATCGTGCCGGGTTCGGACATCACAATCGAGAACGTGCTGATGAACCCGACCCGCACCGGCCTGCTTTTGACGCTGCAGGACATGGGCGGCAAGATCGACATCCTCAACCCGCGTAATGCCGGCGGCGAGGATGTCGCCGATCTGCGCGTGCGTTACTCCGAGCTGAAGGGCGTCATCGTGCCGCCCGAGCGGGCGCCGTCGATGATCGACGAGTACCCAGTGCTCGCGGTCGCCGCCAGCTTCGCCGAGGGCGAAACGCTGATGCAGGGGCTGGAGGAGCTGCGGGTGAAGGAGTCCGACCGGCTGTCTGCCGTCGCCAATGGTCTGAAGCTCAACGGTGTCGACTGCACCGAGGGCGAGGCTTCGCTTGCCGTGCGCGGCAAACCGGGCGGCAAGGGGCTTGGCGGCCATCCCAACGGCCAGGACACGACGGTGCAGACCCATCTCGACCACCGCATTGCAATGAGCTTTCTGGTGATGGGGCTGGCGACCGAAAAGCCGGTGACCATCGACGATCAGGCGATGATCGCGACCAGCTTTCCGGAATTCATGGGGCTGATGACGGGGCTGGGCGCGGAGATTGGAGCTTGAGGGCGATAAAATGGGCGAGAGCGAGTCTGGTAAGAAGGTAGGGATAAATATCGACGTTGGCATAGGAGCCAAAGCTGAGATAAAGGCGGAAATTCCGCCCCAATCTTCCGGTCGCTTGCTAGATGCCTTGACGGATATCATCCGACCGATATCAGAGGCTCGTGGTTTGCGCGCAGATCAGATTCGGCTTCAACGGGAGGACGTTCTAGTCGAGATAGCCAAGATTGCCCGAAAGCGCCTAGACATAGAAAGCGGCCAATTTAGTCCAATTCCTAACAAGGTATTGATTCCCGCTCTCGAGAAAGCCTCTCTCGAGAGCCCTGATGATGCTGAAATGATGGAAAGATGGGCGGAGCTTATTGCCAGCGCAGCGACAGGCAGCGGGATATCCCCCCATCTCGTAAACGTACTATCTGAGCTCTCTTCAAATCAGGCTGGCCTCTTGGAGAGAATATTCTGGATAGGGAACGCGACAGATGAGAAAGAATACAAAACCGACCAGGAAGATCGGCAGTACAGAGATCGAGTAAATTCGATCGTATCAGAGGCGCCGATTATTCATCATCCCCGTAGAACGTTAATTCTTGCGGGGGCTATTCGTAGACTCATTTCGATTGATGATCCTTACGAGTCATTTTTTTATTTTGCACAATGCATTTTGCCCGGACCCGGCTCCTTCTACATGAGCGCCTCTGTATCGAGCAAAGAATTTGGCGCGTTAAACTATATGCAAGACGTTTATAATGAAGGTATAAAAGTTGATATCGCCGTACTTAGGAATTTGTCTCTAATTGAAAAAAAAGGATATTTCGTTTGAAATGAGAGATAGCACCATAGTATGCTCTGTTGAGCTGTATCGGATTTCCTCATTTGGCTATTACTTCTTAAAAATGTGCTCACATAATATTAGAGAATTCATGGACAATTCCGGAAAGAAAGACGATGAACTTCGATAAATCGGGAAAACTATGACGATAGTCGCCATCGACGGCCCCGCCGGTGCCGGCAAAGGCACGCTGGCGCGACGGCTGTCCGACCATTACCACCTCAACCTGCTCGACACCGGCCTCACTTATCGCGCCGTCGCCCATGCGCTGCTGCGGCTGGGCCTGCCGCTCGACAATGTCTCGGCGGCGGAAACCGCTGCCCGTCAGGTCGACCTGGCAAAGCTCGACCGGGCGGTGCTGTCAGCGCATGCGGTCGGCGAGGCAGCCTCGAAGGTCGCCGTGTACCCGACGGTGCGGCGCATCCTCGTCGAGAAACAACGCGACTTCGCCAAGACGCCGCCCGGGGCCGTGCTCGACGGCCGCGACATCGGCACCGTCGTCTGCCCCGACGCCGACATCAAACTCTATGTGACGGCCAGCGCCGAGGTGCGGGCACAGCGCCGGTTGGCCGAGATCGAGAGCATCGGCGGGACCGCTGATTTCACCGAGATCCTCGCCGATATCGTGCGCCGCGACGAGCGCGACATGGGTCGAGCGGACTCACCGTTGAAGCCGGCGGTCGACGCGCACTTGCTTGATACCAGCGAAATGGCTATAGAAGCCGCGTTTCTTGCAGCCATGGCGATCATAGACGACGTGCTAGCCAAGAGAGACAAGGCCTGATCCGGGTTTTCCCTCGTATTTCCGTTGTCGGAGGCGAAGAAAATACCCATATCGGGCACGAACCAGCCTGCCAGCATTCTTCATGCGCCGGAATTGCCGCTTAAAAAGCGGCCCAGGGTTTTTGTAGCCCGGAACGCCGGCAGGCCAACGCAACGCTAACCTACGGCGCCCGTCCCGCTTCTAGATGCGGGGCACTCCAGGAGAAACAATGTCAGCTGCAAATCCCACTCGCGATGATTTCGCGAGCCTGCTCGAAGAATCATTTACCACAGGCCATTCCGGCGAAGGTCAGGTCGTCAAGGGTACGATCACCGCGATCGAAAAGGACATGGCCATCATCGACGTCGGCCTCAAGGTCGAAGGCCGCGTGCCGCTGAAGGAATTCGGCGTCAAGGGCAAGGACACCACCCTCAAGGTCGGTGACACCGTCGAAGTCTATGTCGAGCGCATCGAAAACGCGCTTGGCGAAGCGATGCTTTCCCGCGAGAAGGCCCGCCGCGAAGAGAGCTGGGTTCGTCTCGAAGAGAAGTTCACCAAGGGTGAGCGCGTCGAAGGCGTCATCTTCAACCAGGTCAAGGGCGGCTTCACTGTCGACCTCGACGGCGCCGTGGCCTTCCTGCCGCGCAGCCAGGTCGATATCCGCCCGATCCGCGACGTCTCCCCGCTGATGCACAACCCGCAGCCCTTCGAGATCCTCAAGATGGATCGTCGCCGCGGCAACATCGTGGTGTCGCGCCGTACCGTGCTCGAAGAGAGCCGCGCCGAACAGCGTTCGGAAATCGTGCAGAACCTCGAAGAAGGCCAGGTTGTCGAAGGCGTCGTCAAGAACATCACCGACTATGGTGCGTTCGTCGACCTCGGCGGCATCGACGGCCTGCTGCATGTCACCGACATGGCATGGCGCCGCGTCAACCATCCGACCGAAATCCTCAACATCGGTCAGACGGTCAAGGTGCAGATCATCCGCATCAACCAGGAAACCCACCGCATCTCGCTCGGCATGAAGCAGCTCGAGAGTGATCCGTGGTCCGAGATCGGCACCAAGTTCCCGATCGGCAAGAAGATCAAGGGTACCGTCACCAACATCACCGACTACGGCGCGTTCGTCGAGCTGGAGCCGGGCATCGAGGGTCTCATCCACGTTTCGGAAATGTCGTGGACGAAGAAGAACGTGCATCCCGGCAAGATCCTGTCGACGACCCAGGAAGTCGACGTGGTGGTGCTCGAGGTCGATCCGGCCAAGCGCCGCATCTCGCTCGGCCTCAAGCAGACGCTCGAGAATCCGTGGCAGGCTTTCGCCTCTAGCCATCCGGTCGGCAGCCAGGTCGAGGGCGAGGTCAAGAACAAGACCGAGTTCGGCCTGTTCATCGGCCTCGAAGGCGACGTGGACGGCATGGTGCACCTTTCCGACCTCGACTGGACCCGTCCGGGCGAGCAGGTCATCGAAGAGTACAATCGCGGCGACATGGTCAAGGCGCAGGTGCTCGATGTCGACATCGACAAGGAGCGTATCTCGCTCGGCATCAAGCAGTTGGCCAAGGATACGGTCGGCGAAGCGGCGACTTCAGGCGAACTGCGCAAGAACGCGGTCGTCACCTGCGAAGTCATCGGCGTCAAGGATGGCGGTCTGGAAGTGCGGCTGGTCGACAGCGGCATCGAGACCTTCATCAAGCGCTCCGATCTGAGCCGTGACCGCGACGAGCAGCGCCCCGAGCGCTTCACCGTTGGCCAGAAGGTCGATGCCCGCGTCATCGCCTTCGACAAGAAGACCCGCAAGCTGCAGGTCTCGATCAAGGCGCTGGAAATCGCCGAAGAGAAGGAAGCGGTCGCTCAGTACGGCTCGACCGACTCCGGCGCTTCGCTGGGCGACATCCTGGGTGCCGCGCTGAAGAAGCAGGGCAGCTAAGCTTCGGCTGTCTGCCGCGCCTCGCGCGCGGCCTCAACAAAAACCCCGCCGGAGCGATCCGGCGGGGTTTTTCTTTGACTTGACCGACGTGAAGGGTTGGAAGGTTACGCCCTGCCGTAAAGCGGCACCAGCGTGCCGCTCATCGCCTGATTGGCCGGCGAGGCAAGGTAGGCGATGGCCTCGGCGGCGGCTTCGAGGCTGCCCCATCTGGTGACATCGGCATCCGGCATGTCGGCGCGGTTTGCCGGCGTATCGAGTGTCGACGGCGCCACGGCATTGACCAGGATGCCCCTGTGCTTCAGCTCTTCGGCCATCGCCACCGTCATCGCGGCAACCGCCGCCTTGCTGGCGGCGTAAGCGACCATGCCAGCGCCGCGCCGCGGATCGAGCCCGGCGCGCGCCGTGACGTTGACGATGCGGCCCGCCGTGTCCGACGACAGCATTGAGCGGATCGCGGCGCGGCAGCACAGGAAGGCGGTGCGTGCATTGGTGTCCATCATCTCGGCAAAGGACGCCGACTCGATCTTTTCCACCGGTGCGGCGGTGAAGCCGCCGGCCAGGTGGATTGAGCCCCACAGGCCTGGAACCTGACTGTAGAACGCTTCGACCTTGGCAGGGTCCGAGAGATCGACATTGTGCACCAACTGGACACGGTCATGCGCGGCGAAGGGAAAATGCGCTGGTGCGGCGGCATGGGCGTTGGGCACATGGCAGATCGCGCCGTCACTCAGCAGTTTGCCGACAACCGCACCGCCGAGCGCACCGGTTCCACCGGTCACGACGATATGCTTGCCTTCAAGTGTTTCCGTCATCTTGGACGCTCCTGTCATTTTTTTATCGTTAGGTCGTTTCTGTGCCGCCGACGCGAAGCGTCGCGCCTTTTGCCCCGTCACTCAATTGACATCTCGACATGGCAGTTGTCGCGTCTTTGCATGCGTCCGCCCACCGGCCGGCCGTGGTTCAGGGCGGCGAGACGGGAAATACGTAGCACCGTCCTTCAGTCAACCGTGATTTCGATGACGCGCGGCAGTCCGGTGGCCCGGGCGCGCTTCAACGCGTCCGCGAGAGCGTCGATGTCGGCAAGCCGTTCGGCGCCGATGCCATAGGCCTCGGCCAGCTTGCAGAAATCCGGCGGCGCCGGCGATACGCCGACCGGCTCGACACCGACATCGAGCATCGAGGTTTCGATCTCGCGGTAGCCTCTGTTATTCCAGACGACGAAGATGACCGGCGCCTGCGCGTCGAGTGCGGCGCCCAATTCCGGCAACGTGAACTGGAAGCCGCCGTCGCCGGTCAGGCAGACAACCGGCGCATCGGGTATCGCAAGGGCCGCGCCAATCGCCGCCGGCGGGCCATAGCCGAGCGCGCCGAAGCCGGTGGCGGCATTGAACCAGCCGCCTGGGCGGTCGTGGTCGTAATAGAGGTTGGCGGCATAGATCGGCTGCGTCGAATCGCCGACGATGAGCGCGCCCGGCAAGGTGTCGCGGATCATCTCGACGGCGCGCACCTGTGCCTGCAGTGTCGGATTGAGCTCGGCAAAGGCTGTTTTTCGTATAGCAGCGGCGCGCGACGAACCGCCCTCGCTTGCCCGGACATGGCCCGTTTCCAGAAGCAGCGCTTCGAGCGCCTCAGCGCAATCGGCCTGGATCGAAACCGTCGCCGGGCGGCGGGCAAGCTGGTCGGCGCCGATATCGATGCGGATCAGATTGGCGGGCAGGACAAAGCCGCCATCGCTGTAGCCGTCATAGTCGGTCGGGCCGAATTCGGTGCCGGCGGCAATGACCAGGTCGGCGTCGGCCATCAGCGCCCGTACCGCCTTCAGGCTGGGACTGGCCGGCACGCAAAGCGGATGACCATGCAGCAGGCCGCGCGCATTGGTGGTCTGGACGACCGGCGCTCCCAGCCGCTCGGCCAGACGCCGCAGTGGCGCTTCGGCGCGTTTGGCGCCGCCGCCGACCAGGATCAGCGGGCGGCGCGCGGCACCGATGAGTTTGGCCGCGCTGGCAATTGCGGCACCTTCCGGCGCGGGTGGGGTCACATTGCTCAGCATGGCAGCGATGCCATCCGCCGACTTGACCATGACGTCGGTCGGGATCTCGATATGCACCGGGCCGGGCCGCGCCGATGAAAACAGGGCAAAGGCCTGCGCCAGGGCACCGGGCAATTCGCCGGCCTCGGTAACGCGCTGCGAAAACAGCGCCACCTTCTCCATCATGCCGCGCTGGTCCGGCAATTCATGCAGATGGCCCAGCCCCTTGCCCAGCGTCGGCGTGGCGTTGACGCCTGATATGACCAGCATCGGTACCGAATCGGCGCGTGCCTGCCCCATGGCGGTGATGGTGTTGGTGAGCCCCGGTCCGGTGATGACAAAGGCGACGCCCGGCTTGCCGCTGGCGCGCGCATAGCCATCGGCCATGAAGCCGGCGCCCTGTTCGTGACGCGGCGTGACGTGGCGGATATTCGAGCGCGCCAGCCCGCGGTAGAGCTCGACCGTGTGGACGCCCGGAATCCCGAACACCGTGTCGACGCCATGCGCTTCAAGCAGCGAGATGAGGGCTTCGCCGAGTGTCGTCATTGGTTTTCCTCCCCGTCCGGCGCGAGGCCTAGTTCGGCCTCGACAGTCTTGATGCCGATCGCCGCCAATTCGCCGGCCGAGAACATCTCGCCGGCCAGGCAGCCTTCGATCCAGAGTCCGTCGATGATCGCATTAATCGCGATGGCATGGTGGCGCAATTGGCTTGCGTCCGGATTGCGCCGTTCGGCGGCGAGCACCTCAGCCACAACCGCCTCCACCTCATTGCGAAAACCAAGGTAGCCTTCGCGGTGGGCGTGGGCCAAGGTCGGATCCGCTCTGGCGCGGCCGATGAAGGTTGCCCAGAGCGAAAACACCCGCGCATCGATGATCGGCGCATTGAGGTTGGCGGTGACGAAAGCCGCAAGGCGCTGGCGAGGCGAGGCATTCTCCATGACCAAAGCCGCTTTCGCCTGCTCGGTCATGCGGCCCATCAGCGCTGCATAGGCTTCCTGCAGCAATTCTTCCTTGCCGGGAAAATAGTGCCGGATCAGCCCAGCGGTGACGCCGGCACGCAATGCGATGGTGCGCAAGGTGGCGCCCTGCAGGCCATGTTCCGCCACGCTGTCCAGAGTGGCCTCGATCAGATCCTGCCGCCGCCGCTCCTCGCCCTCGCGACGGAACCTGCGGCGGGATGGCATATTCATTGGCGCAGGATCGGTCGCGTCAGGCATGTCGGCCCGCCCTCGCAGGCGATGCAGAGCGCATCCGCCTCGAAGATTTCGACCGTGCAGCCGGCGGCTTCCATCGCGGCTTTGGTCTTTGGAAAGCCTGCGACGGCAATGACCTTGTGTGGGCTGGTCGGCAGCACGTTCAGGCTAAGGCCGTTGGAAGCCGCGAACTCTTCGGCGTCGCCTTCGACCAGCCGGACGTTGCGCGCCTTCAGCATCTGATAGAACGGGGCCGGCAAAAGCGGTGAATAGACCAGTGCGAGGTCGTCGGCCAGCGGGCTGATCACCGACATCAGATGCAGGCACGCCTCTTCGCCTTGCCACAGCGGCAGATCAAAGCCGTAGACGGAAACGCCCAGCGGCGTCAGCAGGTTGGAAACCTGCTGGATGCCTTCCTGGTTGGAGCGGACACCGCGCCCGATCACCAGCGTGCGGGCATCGAGCCATACACAATCACCGCCTTCGACCTGGCCAGGAACCTCGACGCGGCCCAGGATTGGAATACCCAGCCTTCGGTAGGTTTCCTCATGCAGCGAGGGCTCCCTGGCGCGCAACGGCTTGCCCATGGACAGGATCAGCGCGCCGCGATCGGTCATCAGCGACGGGTCGTGCGTGAACACCGAATCCGAAAGTCCATCCGCCGTGTCCTCGATCCATTCGATTTCGGCACCGGAAGCCGCCACCAGTTCAGCAAGGAGCGCGTGCTGCGATGCCGCTTTCGCCGGATTGAAACCCGGGCCATAGTGCCAAGCAGCCCTGTCGGCATTGCGCATGGCGTTGGCCGCCGACCGCATCAGCACGCGGCGCAGCGGCGCCGCCATGGACTGTGATCCGAAAGCGCTCATCGAAGTCCTTTTTCGCTGAAAAAAATCGAGAAAATTTCATGGAAGGCTATTTATACACTTGCACAACAAGCTCGCAAGTGCCGTAATAAGCAGGATTGACGGGCTCGCGCCGTTGGGTCCATGCTGAAGTCTGGAGCGGGGCAGTACAGCGTATATGTTGATTAGCCGGATAGACGTTCGACGAACCGCCACCGACCCTGTAGAGGTCACCCAGTGAGCGTGGTGGAAGCTGCCACAGTCCAATCCGGCAAGGCGCATGACGGCGCCGCCGAAGCCATCCACGTCGAAAACCTGCACAAGAAGTTCGGTGAGCTGCATGTGCTGAAGGGCGTCTCGCTGTCGGCGCGCGACGGCGAGGTCATCGCCATCATCGGCGGCTCGGGCTCCGGCAAATCCACCCTGCTGCGCTGCATCAACTGCCTGGAAAACCCGACCAGCGGCATCATTCGCGTCAATGGCGAGGAGATCAAGCTCAAGGCCGACAGCCACGGCCACACCATTCCGGCCGACCGCAAGCAGATCGAGCGCATCCGCTCCAAGCTCGGCATGGTGTTCCAGAACTTCAACCTGTGGAGCCACATGACGCTGATCGAAAACGTCATCGAAGTTCCCGTACATGTGCTTGGCGTCAAGCGCGATGTGGCGATCGGCGAGGCCGAGAAACTGCTCGCCCGTGTCGGTCTGGCCGAAAAGCGCGACGTCTATCCGGCCTATCTGTCGGGCGGCCAGCAGCAGCGCGCGGCGATCGCCCGTGCGCTGGCCATCAATCCGCGCGTCATGCTGTTCGACGAGCCCACCTCCGCACTCGATCCCGAGCTGGTCGGTGAAGTGCTGAAGGTGATCGGCGACCTGGCGCGCGAAGGCCGCACCATGGTGCTGGTCACCCACGAGATGAAGTTCGCCCGCGAGGTCGCGACGCATGTCGTCTATCTCTACAATGGATTGGTCGAGGAAGAAGGCCCGCCCGAGCAGATCTTCGGCGCGCCCAAATCCGAAAGGCTGAAGCAGTTCATCCGCAACATCGGCTAGAACAGGCCGGGACGGAAGAAAACCGGGAACCAACAACAAACTGGGAGTTATGAAATGAAGACCGTTCTGAAGACATTTGCCGCAGCGCTGCTGCTCGGCGTCGCAGCCATGGGCGTGGCCAAGGCCGATCCCGTCAAGATCGGCGTCGCCGCCGAGCCTTATCCGCCCTTCACCTCGCCCGATGCTTCGGGCAAGTGGGTTGGCTGGGAGATCGACTTCATCGATGCCGTCTGCGCCGAGGAGAAGCTCGATTGCGTCATTACCCCGGTCGCCTGGGACGGCATCATCCCGGCACTGACGACCAAGAAGATCGACCTCATCGTCTCCTCGATGTCGATCACCGCCGAGCGCGCGAAGACGATCGATTTCTCGGACAAGTACTATAACACGCCGACCGCGATCATCGGCCCGAAGGACCAGAAATTCGGCTCCGCCCCGGACGACCTCAAGGGCAAGATCGTCGGCGTGCAGGTTTCGACGGTGCACGCTGTCTACGCCAAGAAACATTTTGGCAGCACAGCCTCCGAGATCAAGGAATACCAGACCCAGGACGAAGCCAACAACGATCTTGCCGCCGGCCGCCTCGATGCGGTTCAGGCCGATTCCATCGCGCTTGGCGAGTTCCTGAAATCCGACCAGGGCAAGGCCTGCTGCGACCTGAAGGGCATGGTCGCTCCCGATGACGAAGTGCTCGGACCGGGCGTCGGCGCCGGCGTGCGCAAGGAAGACACCGAACTGAAGGGCAAAATCAACGCCGGCATCAAGGCGATCCGCGCCAACGGGAAGTATGACGAGATCTCGAAGAAATACTTCGATTTCGACATTTACGGCGGCGGCGGCGCGCAGTCGAACTGACGATCCTCGTATGAGCGGTGGGGTATGGCGTCAGCGCCGTGCCCCACCTGCCCGATCTTTCCCAGGCATGTTTGCCGCCGACGCAGCCGTCGGCGGTTGGCCAGCACTTCGGGGGCGACGCTGATCGACGCACTTCTTTCGGCCTCCGCGGCCGGCATCACCGAGCTTCTCTCGCCCTACCCGCCAGGCTGGGGCGGGACGCTTCTGGTCGGGCTGCTGCACTCCATCGAGATCGCGCTGGGCGCCACGTGCCTCGGCCTTCTGATCGGCACCGGCGGCGCCTATGGCAAGCTTTATGGCGGGCCGGTG
>NZ_RZPH01000790.1:0-2872 GCF_004022825.1 Mesorhizobium sp. M7A.F.Ca.CA.004.04.2.1 | reverse complement strand
CCGCCTGCTGCTCAATGTCGTGGTCGGCGGCAACCCGACCGAGCTCGCCGGCGACGGCGTCTTCCTGCCGCATGACGAGCGCTATGCCCAGGCGCATGAGTTCCTGACCATCTGGCGCGGCCTGGTGTCCGGCGAGCGGGTCAATTTCGACGGCAAATATTACCGCGTCGAGAATGGCCGCCTCGACCTTCTGCCGCACCAGGAGCGGCCGCCGCTCTATTTCGGCGGGTCGTCGGACGCAGGCCAGGACCTCGCCGCCGACCTCGTCGACATGTATCTGACCTGGGGCGAACCGCCGGCGCAGGTTGCCGAGAAGCTGGCTGCGGCGCGCGCAAAAGCGGCACTGCGCGGCAGAAAACTGCGCTTCGGCATCAGGCTGCATTTCATCGTTCGCGAGACCGAGGACGAAGCCTGGCGCGCCGCCGACCGGCTGATCAGCCATGTCACCGACGCCCAGATCGAAAATGCGCAGGCGCGCTTCCTCAACCAGATGGATTCGGTCGGCCAGCGCCGTATGGCGCAATTGCATGGCGGACGCCGTGACAGACTGGTCGTCTCGCCCAATCTGTGGGCCGGTGTCGGGCTGGTGCGCGGTGGCGCCGGCACGGCGCTGGTCGGCACGCCGGAACAGATCACCGAGCGCATCCGCGAATACCAGGCGATCGGCATCGATACCATCATCGGCTCGGGCTATCCGCATCTCGAGGAAGCGTACCGCGTCGCCGAGCTTCTATTCCCGAAACTCGGGCTCGGCACCAGGCGGCAGCGGGCGCATGAGAACATCGCCAACGAATTCTCGGTCGGCTTCCATGGCGCCAACCGCCTGCAGGCTTCGTCATGAGCTTTGCCACGCGCCTGCATAGCAATGCCATCGGCTGGTTGCTCCCGGCGCTGGTTATTGCCGGCTGGGAGATTGCCAGCCGCGCGGGCGTCATGCCCGCCAACGTGCTGCCGGCGCCAAGTGCGGTCGCCGAGGCCTTCTGGCGGCTGACGCTGTCGGGCGAACTGGTCCGCAACATCGGCGTTTCGACCGCGCGCGCCCTTGCCGGCTTCGCCATCGGCGGCTCGATCGGCTTTGCGCTTGGCCTTGCCAACGGGCTCTCGACGCTCAGCCGCGGCCTGACCGACACGACGCTGCAGATGATCCGCAACATCCCGCACCTGGCGCTGATCCCGCTGGTCATCCTGTGGTTCGGCATCGACGAGGAAGCCAAACTGTTCCTGGTGGCGCTCGGCGTGTTCTTTCCGATCTATGTCAACACGCTGCTCGGCATCCAGAGCGTCGACCCGCATCTGGTCGAGATGGGCCGCGTCTACGGCATGGACCGGCGCGCCCTGTTCTTCCGCGTCATCCTGCCCGGTGCGCTGCCGGCGATCTTCGTCGGCCTGCGCTATGCCCTGGGCATCATGTGGCTGACGCTGATCGTCGCCGAAACCATCTCGGCCAGTTCCGGCCTCGGCTACATGGCCATGCAGGCGCGCGAATTCCTGCTGATCGATGTCGTCGTGCTGTCGATCCTGATCTACGCGCTGCTCGGCAAGCTCGCCGACAGCCTCGCCCGCCTGCTCGAGCGGCTGTCGCTCGGCTGGCATCCGGCCTTCCAGAACAGATGAGAGATTGCCCATGACCGCCGCCAGCCTGACCGCAGCCCGTTCCTTCGTCGCCACGCCGGTGCGACCGATCGGCTCCGTCGAAGGGCAGCGGGCCTTTGCCTTCAGGCAAGCCGGCAAGCGCTTCGGCGACAAGACCGTGCTCGACGGCATCGACCTGGACGTGCCGGCCGGGCAGTTCCTTGCCGTCATCGGCAAGAGCGGCTGCGGCAAAAGCACGCTTTTGCGGCTTCTGGCCGGGCTCGACCGGCCGACATCGGGATCGCTGACATTCGGCGTCGAAGAGGAAGGACACAGCCGCACGCGCTTCATGTTCCAGGAACCACGGCTCCTGCCCTGGGCCAGCGTGGTGAAAAACGTCGAGGTCGGGCTGACCGGGATTGCTTCCGGCGCGGAGGCAAGGCAACGCGCGCTCGACATTCTCGGCGAGGTCGGGCTTGCCGACCGGGCCGACGAATGGCCTTCGGTGCTGTCGGGCGGCCAGAAGCAGCGCGTGGCGCTGGCCCGCGCGCTGGTCGGCCACCCGCAGATCCTGGCGCTCGACGAGCCGCTCGGCGCACTCGACGCCCTGACCCGCATCGAGATGCAGCAGCTTCTGGAACGCATCTGGATCGCGCAGAAGTTCACCGCCGTTCTGGTCACGCATGATGTCGCCGAAGCGGTCGCGCTGGCCGACCGGGTCGTGGTGATCAGCGAAGGCCGGATCGCGCTTGATCTGGATGTGCCCGTGGAACGGCCGCGCCGGCGCGGTTCGGTGGAGCTTGCGCGGCTGGAAGGCAAG
This sequence comes from Mesorhizobium sp. M7A.F.Ca.CA.004.04.2.1, assembly GCF_004022825.1. Taxonomy (NCBI): domain Bacteria; kingdom Pseudomonadati; phylum Pseudomonadota; class Alphaproteobacteria; order Hyphomicrobiales; family Phyllobacteriaceae; genus Mesorhizobium; species Mesorhizobium sp. M7A.F.Ca.CA.004.04.2.1. The sequence continues at coordinate 480 of NZ_RZPH01000790.1, read as the reverse complement.
ATTCTGGATCGGCTGTTCGGGTAGGTTTGTCGGGGGCGGCGCCGCAATTGGCGGAGTGGGGGTCGACCTTTCTTCGAAGCTCACCCTCTAGCGATTGGCCCACACCAATCCCCCCAGCCCGACCAGCATGGTGACGACACCGATATACAGCCATTGCGACTGGCCGGTCATGAAGCTGCCGCCGACAACGCCGACGCCTTGCAGCGACCACAGCACGCCGACGGCAAGCACAATCAAGGCCAGCAGATTTTTGATCAGCCTCATTGCCGGATCTCGCTTTCGAAGTCGATTGGTTGGAGCATCGGGGCCGCGATAAAAGAGCCGAAGGAAGTGGCCCGACCATGCCGGGCTCTACTTGGATATTAATGTTCGATCTTGTCAAACGGACGTCTGACCTCAACACAAAGATCATCATTGATTGACCATCGCGTGCCGGAAAATCCCTGACAGACTGTTACCCAGCGACTCCAAACGTGTGCC
>NZ_RZPH01000789.1:0-2885 GCF_004022825.1 Mesorhizobium sp. M7A.F.Ca.CA.004.04.2.1 | reverse complement strand
ACGCCGCATCGTGCGGTGCCGCCGCAGTCGACGACGACAACCGCCATCTCGCTTTCGATCGGCGGCGCCCTGAAGCCGTCGACGGCTTCGCCACCGGTCATGTCGGCGATAAGCTGCGCCACCGGGTGAATGCCACCACCGGTGACGGAAACAACCTTGCTGCGCTGTTCGGTTGGCTCGATGACGAGCGGGCCGCCCCAGCCGGTTTTGCCCTGGGTGATCCTTACGGCTTTGTATGTCTTGGCCATGATGTCCTCCCCGCCCTTACAGCTCGACGCCCTGGCGGCGTGCCATGATCGCGGTGATGCGTTCGGTCAGCATGCCCTTGAGCAGGATGACGACGAGGCCGACGATGGCGTACCAGATCGCCACCTTGACGTGGTAGCCGGCGACGACGACGCCCTTCTTTTCCAGCTCCAGCAGCGCGACGAGAATGCCGCCCCAGACGAAATACTCGCCGGGATTGATGTGCGGGAACAGACCGAGCGGCGGGTGCACATAGGACACGGCCGCGTCATAGAAGGCCGGCTTGTGCTTTTCTTCCAGGAACGATCCGAACGTATAGGCCATCGGATTGGTGAGGAAGAACACCGCCAGCAGCGGCAACAGCGTGTAGCGCGTCAGCGCGATCCGGCCGGCGCCGCGCGCCAGACCATGCACGCGCTCTTCACCGACCAGTTCGGTGACGGCGTAGAAGGCCGTCATCAGCACCACCAGCGTCGGAATGATGCCGGTGACGAAGCCGGCGAAGACCTCGCCGCCCTTCTGGAAGATGCCGATGAAATACTTGCCGATGGCGGTCAGCCAGCCGAGCTGCTCTTCCTGCTGGACGTCCTTCAGCTTTTCCTTGAACTGATCGACGGTGATCGGTCCGCTGTCCGCTTGTGCGAGGACAACGAGATGGTCGGAGGCATGCTCGACTGCGAGCTTGCCATGCAATGCGGCATCCGAGACCATGGCACCTGCGACATGCAGATTGTGCACGGCCATGTCGGCATGCTGCGCCAACAACGAAAATACAGACATTTCTCCTCCTTATGCCACCCGCCAGTTGATCCCAGTCGGTGCGCGGCGTCCTCTATCCCTCTGATTTAGAGCCCGAAATCCTCCGGCTCTAAGCCCTTGCTACATTCAAACCGGACAGGCCCGGCTTCTTCCCCGGCTCCGACCGTGTCTTGTCGATCTGCTCGATCGCTCGTTTCACGGCCTCGGCCACACCGGGTTCCCCCTCCCCCATGATTGCAGGGTTGGACCGGAGTTTATCGAGGGGAACACCCTCGAACTCTTCATGTCTTTTGAACTTGGTGAAGACGGAACGGCCGCTCATCACCATCAGGCGGCGCACGACCAGATCGGGCGTCACCACGACGAGCGCGATGGTGCCCTTGGCCAACCGGCCGCGAAAATTGCCGGCTCCGACGAAGCCGTCCTTGTACTGGTCGGTGACGCCCCTGAAGACATCCGAATAGTGCCGCATCTGCAGCCAGACGCCGAGCGACTGCAGCGCCCACACAATAACCAGCAGAAGCAGTCCCCACTGCCAAATCGCCATTCGGTTCTCCTCCCGAAGCCTCAGTTGAACCGCACCTTGGACCGGCGCGTGACAACAGCAAAGTGAGAACATTTGTTTCCGAGAATGTCAATATGTATGATATTGGCCTCGGCTGCGGTCATCCACAAGGGCGCTGACCGATTTCGGCGGTGCCACCGTTGTGCTAGGCTGACCGGGAAACAGGATACGAGGAACATGGATCTGCCCTTCAGGGACGAACTGGCCTTGATGCCCGATCTTCGCCATCGGCTGCGGCAGTTGCGCTGGTTCCGCGCCACCTTTCGCGGCAGCGCGAAGGTGGTCTCGGACACGTTCGGCGTGCGCTTCGAGATCGACGAGGCCAAACTCACCAGGGCCTTTCTGGACTGGGTCGAGATCATGGAGGCGCAGAAGCGCTTCGCCGCGATCGACCGCGCCGACTTCATCGTCTTTGCCGCCGGCCTCGTGCTGCGCGAGTTGATAAAACAGGCGCCGGCAAAAGAAATCTCCGGCCTCACCCAGCTGATCGAGACAGAAACGAACGCCGGCACGCTGGAAATCGTCCGCTTCTGGCCGGAGGGTTTCCTCTACACCAACTACTGCGTCTCGGTGATTTCGGCGATCCACGAGCAGGAATTCGGCACGGCACCCGGCATCGACAAATGCGCCGACGATTTGCGCACATGGTGGTCCTATCGCGAGAACGTGACCGAGATGCCGGCCTATGCGGTGGCTTTCCTCGACCGCTTTCTCGGCGCCGAGCCGAACTGGATCACCCCGGATCGCGCGCAGTCCCGGCAAGCCATGCAACGGGCGCTCGGGTCTTCCCGTGCGAGCGATGCGTTGCGCCAGCTTTGAGCCCGCTCTTCGCGCCCTCAAAACGCACGCGCTATTGAACATTTGACTTTTTGCCGATAGCGATGTGCGAAAATTGACTCGAGAGGGAAACGCGTGGCGCCACCAAGGCCTATTATTTTCGATTGCGACGGCGTCCTTGTCGACAGCGAGCCGTTGGCCGCCCGCGCCTATGAGCGCGTCTACGAAAAGCACGGCATGCCCGGTGTCAACACCAGCATCATCGCCCAATGCATCGGCATGAAGCAGTCCGATATCATCGCGAGGATCAAGGATTTGACCGGCCACCAGTTTCCGGCGGCGGCGGACGGCGACATCTGGGCCGAGACCAAGGTGCTGTTCTCGCAGGAATTGAAGCCGACACCGGGAATCACTGCGTTTCTGGAGACGCTCGCGGGCGACCGCTGTGTCGCCTCGTCCTCCTCCGTCGAGCGCATAAACCACAGCCTTGCCGTGACCGGGCTGGCGCGTTTCTTCGGCGATGCGATCTACAGTTCCT
>NZ_RZPH01000788.1:0-2885 GCF_004022825.1 Mesorhizobium sp. M7A.F.Ca.CA.004.04.2.1 | reverse complement strand
GGTATAGAGCCTGTTCAACCAGACCAGTCCAAAAAGAAAGTCGCCGGAGTCCGTGAGGCCGCGTTCTCGCAGCAACCCTTGCAACGTTTGTTCGGCTGGAACGTCGCCAGCGAGCCGCTTCAGCCGGCGATTGACTGCTAGAGACCGGGAGCGGCGGCCGGCAAAGGAAAGATAGAGAGCTTCGCCTGCCAGAATGACCGAGGCTGCCGCCAGCATGTAGATGAAGTAGAGCAGAGCTTGACCCGTCAGCATCAGAGGGCAACCTGCGGGTTGAAGGCGTCCTTGGCAAAATAATGGCCAAGCGTCGCGGCCTCCGGAGCGAAGCGCGGACGGACACCGGTCGCGCGAAAGTCGCCGATGACCTTGCCCTCGGCTGTGACCTCACGGCGGACGAAATGGTAGATTTCCTGGAGCTGCACGACATTGCCTTCCATGCCGGTCAGTTCCGATATGGAGGTGACACGCCGGCCTCCATCCGAAAGACGCTGTGTCTGCACGATGATGTCGATGGCGGACGCGATCTGCGCCCGGATTGACTCATGCGTCATCGGCATGCCGGCCATGCCGACCATCTGCTCCAGCCGCGAGATCGCATCGCGCGGCGTGTTGGCATGGATTGTCGTCATCGAGCCTTCGTGGCCGGTGTTCATCGCCTGCAGCATGTCGAAGGCTTCCTCGCCGCGCACCTCACCGACGATGATGCGGTCCGGCCGCATGCGCAACGCGTTCTTCAGCAATTCGCGCTGGCGCACCTCCCCCCTACCCTCGACATTGGGCGGGCGCGTTTCGAGGCGGCCCACATGCGGCTGCTGCAATTGCAGTTCGGCCGCATCCTCGATGGTGATCAGCCGCTCTTTCGAGGGAATGTAACTCGACAATGCATTGAGCAAGGTGGTCTTGCCGCTGCCGGTGCCGCCCGAAACCAGGATCGATTTGCGCGCCTGCACGGCGATCCGCAGCAGTTCGATCATCGGCGGACGAATGGAGTTGAAAGCCATCAAACGTTCGAGCGAATAGGGATTCTTGGAGAACTTGCGGATCGACACCAGGGGGCCGTCGACCGAGATCGGTCGCACCGCGATATTGACGCGCGAACCGTCTTCCAGGCGTGCGTCGACCATGGGCGACGATTCATCGACACGCCTGCCGATAGCCGAAACGATCTTGTTGATGACGCGCAACAGATGCGCCTCGTCGCGGAAACGGATTGCCGTCTCTTCGATCATGCCACGCCGCTCAATGAAGACGCGCTTGTGGGTGTTGATCATGATGTCGGTAATCGAATCGTCCTTGAGCAGCGGTTCGATTGGCCCGAGACCCAGCATCTCGTCGGCGGTGTCGCTGGTCAGCTGATCAAGCTCGCGTGCGTTCAATGGCACCGCACGAGCGCGAACGAACTCGCGCACGATCGGACGGATCTCATTCAGGATCTCGTCCTTGGAAGCGCTTTCAAGAGCGGTCAGGTTGAACCGATCGATCAAATGGCGATGAAGCTCGACTTTGAGCGTCAGAAAATCATTGCCATGCGATTCAATATCAGCGGCTGGCGAAAGAGCCGGAGCAACAGGCTGCACCACCAGCTGATCGGTCTTTGACGCTACCTGCTGTTCGCTTGTCCCCTTGATGAACCGCCCCAGCATAGTCGCTTATACTCCCCTCAGTCCCTCATTAGCGGAAACTAACTGTTAACCACGGGAGGCACAAGCGCCCAGGTGGTAGGCGTGCCCTCAATACTTTCTACATAGTTAAGATCAGAAGCCTGTAATAACGCGCTTATTTGATACGGCTGCCGGTTCGTGGTCAGGGCGTCGGCCCTGCTTTCCAGGCTCTTTCGACTTTTGGGGGCAAACCGCCCGGAAGAGGCTGCTAAACCCTTAGATATAAAGGAATATGCATTTGCGCTAATGCTTCCACAATCTTGCCCCATCGGGGGCCAAATTGTGAACGAATGGTTAAAGTCCTTGAAAAATGAAAAGAATCAAGCTGTTGCGAAAATTCGGAACTGTGATCTTCTTGCCGAATCATGTACATGAAAGTTAAGGAACTCTTAATCTCGTTTGACTCTGCGTTTTCTCGGGACCTAGGATCGAGATGACGGGGGATGCTTGGGTATGGATTTCATCCTTTGCTCTGTCTCGTCGGGTTCCAACCTCCAAAGGGAGAAATTGACATGAACAAGCTCATGACGATGACCCGGCAGTTCCGCGACGATGAGAACGGCGCTGCCATGGTCGAATATTCTATTCTTATCGGCATCATTGCCGTTGCATCGATCCTGACTGTCATCGCCATCGGCGCCTGGGTAAACGCCAGGTTCCTCGGTCTCTGCACCGCCCTCGACGCGGGGGCTGGCACCTGCAACGCGGCTGCGGGCACCGGTTCCTGATCGCCTGACTACATTCAGGCCCGGATCGTTCGAGCCGGGCCTGAATCCGATCGCAGCGGGCGAATCCCGCATTGGGGCTGGGGCTTGGGACATGCGCGCCAACACAATTATCATGATCGTGCTCGCCGGGGTGTTCGGCGTCCTGGCGGTGGTGCTGGTCAATATCTGGCTTGCCGGCCAGCGAAGCGCCATGGCACAAACGGGTGTCGTACAAGGCAGCACGGTCGTGGTTGCGGCAGTGCCGCTGAAGTTCGGTGACGCTCTGAGCGCAGATAAACTGCGCGAAGTTGCCTGGCCTGCGGGCGCGGTTCCAGCCGGGGCATTCAAGTCAACGAAAGACCTGCTAGCTGGCGACGGTGCCAAGCAGGCATTGCAAGCGATCGGCATCAATGAGCCGATTCTTGCTACCAAGATTACCGGCCCCGGCCAGCGCGCCACGCTTTCGGCGGTGCTCGGCGAAGGCATGAAGGCCGTGTCCATCCGCGTCAACGACGTGCTC
>NZ_RZPH01000787.1:0-2891 GCF_004022825.1 Mesorhizobium sp. M7A.F.Ca.CA.004.04.2.1 | reverse complement strand
GCCCTCGCCGATGCGGGTCTGAAATCCCTGGGGGAGTTGCATTATCATTTTCTCGACGCCGGCTGCTCTTGCCGCCGCAAGGACGCCTTTTGGATCCGTCTTGCCTCGGAACCTCGAAATGTTGTCTGCTACCGTGCCGTCAAACAACTCCACATCCTGCGGCATGTAGCCGATATGGGCGCCGAGTTGTTCCGAGTTCCATTGATCGAGAGAGGCGCCGTCCAATCTCACCGAGCCATGGAGCGGCTTCCACACCCCGACCAACGAACGCACCAAAGTTGTCTTGCCGGAACCGCTTGGGCCGATTACGGCCATCCCAGCGCCTCTCGACAGATGGAAGCTCACATTGACCACGGTTGGCTTTGGCAAGCCGGGCGGCGCAATGGTCAATTGCTCGACCGCAAACCGCGCCTGCGGCCGAGGCAACTCCATTGGCTCGTCCTGGCGGCCGAATGCCGCCATGACCGCCGCCAGCTCGGAATAGCTGCGCCGGGCCGACAGAAAGCCTCTCCAGTTTGCGATCGCAGCATCGACCGGGGCCAAGGCGCGGCCAAGCAAAATGGAAGATGCGATGATCACCCCAGGTGAAGCCTCGCCGCCGATCACCAGGTAAGCGCCGAGACCGAGAACACAGGACTGCAACGCCATCCGCAGGGCCTTCGACAGCGAACTGGCGCCACCAACGACGTCCGAGAGACGTTCCTGCTGGGCGAGATAGGCTCGGCTGACGTCGCTCCAGCGTCGAGCCAGTCGACCAGAAAGCCCCATTGCGTGAACGACTTCGGCGTTGCGGCGGCCGGAATCGGCAAGCGCCCGCTGCGACAGCAGCTCCTCCGAGGCACGCGCGGCGGGGCCTCGGCTAAACACTTCCGCAATCGCTGTTAAGAGGACCACGGCGATCGCACCGACCGTCGCCAGCAGGCCGAGCGAAGGATGGAGCAAATAAATGATCAGCAGATAAAAGGGGATCCACGGGGCGTCGAAGATGACCGTGGGTCCCGTTCCGGAGAGAAAGCCGCGCAGTCGGTCAAGATCGTGCAAAGGCTGCAGACGGTCCGCATCACGCCCTGCCTTGAGCGGCAGGGACAGGGAGATGGAGAACACCTTTTGCTGCAAATTCCTATAGAGCCGGCTGCCGATGCGGACCAACACGCGAAGCCGCACGAAATCCAGAAGCCCGTATACGGCATACAGGCCCAGCATTCCGATCGTGAACCCCACCAGGGTCGGAACGCTCTGCGACGGCAGAACGCGATCGTAGATCTGCAACATATAGACCGAACCGGTCAGAGCGAGAATGTTTATCACTGCCGAGAACAGCGCCACGCCAAGCAGCCCAGGCATGCAGGCGAGAATAGCGGAACGGAGCTCGGGAGAACCGGCCCCCGATGTTTTCATGACCAGCGGTCGTTCGCGCGACACTGCCGCGCCGTTACTTCCGTAAGTTGTAATGGCTCAAACCTTTCTTAGTGCGCATAGCAGCCGCTATCCGTCGCCCCCCTTATTACGCTCTGCTTACATACGTCGACTTTGAGGAAAATGCAGCCGATTCGTGGCGTGAACCAGCGAAACGCGACGGCCGACGTCTCCCTGTCTGGGGATAACTTCCCGAAAAATGACGATTTTCGCTAAAGGAATTGGTCAGAACGGAGCCAGCAAAAGAGGCGTATGTCCTTGCTCCCAAACACTTTCAAAGGTGCCACGGTCGGCTGAGCAAAATACCTGCTACTGAGCAACAACTTAGATCAATCAAACATTCTATCCCGTTGTGTTTCGTATTTGATTTCATCCTAATGTAGCAATCACCTAAGCAGACGCGGGGCATAAGTCGAATCAACCAAAGGATCATTGGATGACACTCCATTATGCGTCCGGTGGATCAGCCACCGAAGTCGCAACCGCCGGGTTCAACCTGGTCGATGTTCAATATCTCTCGCAGGTCAATGCTTTGCCGGACGGCATGAAAGGCCTCGTCTATCTCAGCGCCCACGACGGCGTCACCTCCTCTTTCATCGAACAAGTTACGCCCTTTCTCAACAATCCCAAGGTGTTCGGGTTCTTCCTGATGGACGAGCCAGATCCCACCGGCAGATGGGGCACATATGCAAGTGCCGAAACCCTGAAGGCGGAGTCGGACTGGATCCATTCCCATTTTCCAGGCGCCAAGACGTTCATCACCATGATGAATATGGGCTCTCCAACAAACCCGGATTTTTCCAACACGTATAATCCGGCAAATACCGGCATCGACTACTATGGGTTGGACCCCTACCCGGTGCGCGATGACGTGAGCACGGTCGACTACAACATGATCGACAGGGCCGTGGCTGCGGCCGTCAAGTCCGGCATCCCGATCGACAAAATCATTCCAGTCTATCAGACTTTTGGCGGTGGCAACTGGACGACCGACACGGGCGGGAAGCATCAGATGCCGACGCCGGAACAGATGCAAACGATGATAGATCATTGGGCAGCACTGGTTCCGTCGCCTGCCTTCGATTATGCCTATGCCTGGGGCTCGCAGAACGGTGACACAGCTCTGGAAAATTCGCCGGAGTTGCAGGCTTTGTTCCAACAGCACAATCTCCAAAGCACCGGTGGCTCGGCCGCCCCCCCAGTAACCGATCCGATCGATACCACGACCCCGCCTCCAACCGACGTCGCCGCCCCTGCTCCGGCCACGCCTCCGACAGACGCCGCCGCTCCAGTTCCGGCCGCGCCGGCCCCGTCGGACAGCGATCATGTCTTCCATGGCACGCGCGGCGCAGACGTTTTTCACGCGACCACGGGCAATGACAAATATCTCGTCAACAATGCCCATGACAAGGTGATGGAAGCGCCAAGCGGGGGGTTCGACAAGGTCGCGGCCTCGGTGAGTTACGCTCTTACGG
>NZ_RZPH01000786.1:0-2896 GCF_004022825.1 Mesorhizobium sp. M7A.F.Ca.CA.004.04.2.1 | reverse complement strand
GGCTGGCCGTATTGCCTTCGAGGTCGGGCCAGTCTCGCGCGGCGATCACCATGAGCCTGTCGATGAAGAACGGCTTCTGCTCCAGATGCGAAAGGCCGGCCCAGGTCGCGGCGATGCCGAGATCGGCGGCACCGCTTGCCACCGCCTCTGCGATCTCGTGGCTGGGGCGCTCGTCGAGGTCGATGTCGATGCCGGGATGCGCGACGAGGAAGGCCGGCAGCATGTCGCGCAGCAGCGCGCTGGTGGCGGCCGTGTTGGCCATCAGCCGCACGCGGGCGCGCAAGCCCGTGGCATAGGCGCCGAGGTCGCCGGCCATCGCCTCGATCTGGTTCTGCACCGCCCGCGCATGGTGCAGCAGCGCCTGCCCGGCGGCCGTCGGCACCACGCCGCGCCGCCGCCGCTCTAAAAGCGGCGCGCCGAGGCTTTCCTCCATGCCCTTGATGCGGGCGCTGGCGGAGGCGAGCGCCAGCCCCGCAAGTTCGGCACCATGGGTGATACTGCCGCGCTCGGCGACCAGCAGGAACAGCCGGAGATCGGTAAGATCGAAGCGCATCTTTCTTCTCCTGCAGGGCTTCAGCCTTCGGCGCAGGCGAAGGCTGACGGCGTAACTTCCACATTGTGGGCGGCCGGCATGTCAGTCAAATCTTTTGCGATGGAGATGCGCGATGAGCGAAAAGGCGACAGGCCGGCATGGACCCGGCATACTTGAAAGCGCGGCGATCGTGCTTGCGATCGCGGTGGCCTCGCTTGCCATGGCGCGAGCGGAGCCCGGCCAGCGCGGTTGCGTGGCGATGGCTGCCCCTGTCCACCATGAAGCAACGCCTGCAAAACCCGCACCCGACGATGATGCGGCGGACATGCTGTTGCATGACTGATCGAAGCGGCACCCCGAAGGAACGACCGTGCTGAGCGTCGGCGTCATCGCCTGGATCGGCGCGGTCTTCCTTGCCGCGGGCTTCGTCAAGGGTGTCGTCGGCATGGGGCTGCCGACCGTGGCGATGGGGCTGCTGGCGGTAACGATGCCGCCGGCGCAGGCGGCTGCCCTGCTCTTGATCCCGTCGCTGGTCACCAATCTTTGGCAGTTGTTCACCGGCCCATCCTTCGGCGGGCTGTGCAAGCGGTTGTGGACGATGATGGCCGGCGTCGTGCTTGGCACCGTCGCCGGGGCCGGTCTGCTCACCGGCACACACTCTGGCGTTGCCTCGGCCGGGCTCGGTGCGGCGCTGGTGCTTTACGCCATTCTCGGCCTGCTCAAGCTTGGCTTCACCACGCCGGCGCGCCACGAGGCGTTGGTGTCACCGCTGGTCGGTGTGGCGACCGGGCTGGTCACCGGCGCCACCGGGGTCTTCGTCATCCCGGCCGTGCCCTATCTGCAATCGCTGCGGCTGGGCCGGGAAGACCTCATCCAAGCGCTCGGCCTGTCCTTCACTGTGTCGACGGCGGCTCTTGCCCTTGGGTTGTTCAAGGCAGGCGCGTTCGCATCGCCGACAATGCAACTGGCGGGATCGGTCCTGGCGCTTGCGCCGGCGCTCGCCGGCATGTTCGCCGGCCAGGCGCTGCGCCAGGCGATGAGCGTCGAGACGTTTCGCACGGTGTTCTTCGCCGGGCTGCTGATGCTGGGCGGGTATCTGGTCTTGGAGGCCGCGCTCTGGTCTTCGGCATCCTAAGCGGCCGGTGGCGATTGGCGCGGAGCGTGATCATCAGCGTCATGCAGCGTCCCATGGAGGCTTTGTCGTCATGGTGCGGCGCAACCGGTGGTTCGGATGCTGCGGCGCGTCGAGACGTTCCAGAAAAGCGGCGTAGACATCCGGCTCGACAGCAAAGATGTCGCGGTTGAGCAACGTGTCTTCAGTGGCACGCTGCAACGCTTCGAGCATGAAGTCCTTGCGCATGAATGGGCTCCTTCCCTGCGTTAACAGCATAGCATAGCGACGATGTCACTACGATCTGTCGGTCCGGCCGCCCGATGAAAAGTCGCGCCCTCATTCGGCAATCGACCTGATGACGTTGGCCGGGTTTCCCCCGACAAGCGTGTTCGGGGGAACGTTCCTAGTGACCACGGAACCCGCCGCGACAACCGAGTTTTCGCCCACCGTCACGCCGCCGATGACCGTCGCGCCGGCCGCGATCCAGACATTGCGTTCGATCACGACCGGCTTTGCGGTCGTGAAGGCGCGACGCCGCGACGGTTCGAGGGGATGGCCCGAGGTGATGAGGCTGACATTCGGCCCGATCATGACATCGTCGGCGATGTCGAGCCCGCCAAGATCATAAAAGGTGCAGTTCTGATTGATGAAGACATTGCGCCCGACGCGGATATCGGATCCGCCGGTCGTGTAGAAGGGCGGGATCAGCAGGAAGCTGTCGTCGACCTTCCTGCCAATGAGTTCGCTGAACAGGGTCCGGACTTCAGCCGCGTCGTTGAAGGTCAAGCGGTTGAGGCTTGCGGTGGTCGCCATCGCCCGTTTGACGTCGGCCAGCATGGCGGCCGACTGCGGCATTCCGCTGGGAATTATCCTGGTGCGACCCTCGTCCGCCATTCGTCAATTTTCTCCGGCGCGGTCGAACAATGTTGGCGCACGACAGCCGCGCCGGGATGGTCTCCGGCTGTTATTTGAGCATGATTCCGAAAGTCAGTTCCAGCCCGGAAAAACGCCCTAGCGGACGACCAGCACCGGGATTTCCGTGTAGGACAGCACTTCCGCCGTCTGGCTGCCGAGAAGCAGCTTGCCCAGTCCGCGGCGGCCGTGCGAAGCCATGACGATCAGGTCGCAGCCCAGGGCCTGCGACAGTTCCAGGATGGCTTCGGCGGGCCGCTTGTCCTCGACATGCACGACCTCCGCGGAGACGCCGACGGCGTTCGCCGACGCCTTGCACTTGTCGAGCACTTCCTTAG
>NZ_RZPH01000785.1:0-2899 GCF_004022825.1 Mesorhizobium sp. M7A.F.Ca.CA.004.04.2.1 | reverse complement strand
GTCGAAAGATCGCGAAATGGTTATCGGCTCGTTTAACGCCGTACCGGCATTTGAGCGGTCATCGGCCAGAACCCTTGTCGCGGCATCGTTTCCGCCGCCGCATGATGATCGACATCGGGGCGGCATCGTGCTGCTTGCCACCGATCCGGTCGTTTTTGCGATGGATTTTTCACGCGGACGAGACGACAGTCAGCCCACATCAAACGAGGCCGACCATGACCGCAGCATTCCTCTCCCACATCGACGGCGAGCTCGCGGGGCTCAAATCGGCAGGCCTCTACAAGTCGGAGCGGGTGATCACTTCGACGCAGTCGGCCGAGATCGAGGTCGGCGGCGACAAGGTGCTGAATTTCTGTGCCAACAACTATCTCGGCCTCGCCGATAGCGCCGATTTGCGCAATGCTGCCAAGCAGGCGCTCGACCGCTATGGCTACGGCATGGCATCGGTGCGCTTTATCTGCGGCACCCAGGAAGAGCACAAGCAGCTCGAATCCACGATTTCCTCTTTCCTCGGCATGGAAGACACCATCCTCTACGGCTCCTGTTTCGATGCCAATGGCGGCCTGTTCGAGACGCTGCTGGGCGAGGAAGACGCCATTATCTCGGATGCCTTGAATCATGCCTCGATCATCGATGGCGTGCGGCTGTCGAAGGCCAAACGTTTCCGCTACGCCAACAACGACATGGCCGATCTCGAGGCGCGACTGAAGGAAGCCCGGGACTGCCGCTTCCGGTTGATCGCCACCGACGGCGTGTTTTCGATGGATGGCATCATCGCCAATCTCACGGGTGTCTGCGACCTCGCCGAGAAATACGACGCCATGGTGATGGTCGACGACAGCCATGCCGTCGGCTTCGTCGGCCGAAACGGCCGCGGCTCGGCCGAACATTGCGGCGTCGAGGGCAGGGTCGACATCATCACCGGCACGCTCGGCAAGGCGCTTGGCGGGGCCTCCGGTGGCTACACCTCGGGCAAAGGCCAGGTGGTCGACTGGCTGCGCCAGCGCTCACGGCCGTATCTCTTCTCCAACACGCTCATGCCGGCGATCGCCGGCGCTTCGATCAAGGTGTTCGAACTGATCAAGGACGGCGATGGGCTGCGCAGCAAACTCTACGACAATGCGGCGCGCTTCCGGTCGCAGATGGGCAAGCTCGGCTTCACGCTGGCCGGAGCCGATCATCCGATCATACCGGTGATGCTGGGTGATGCCAGCCTGGCGCAGGAGATGGCCGCGCGCATGCTGAAGCGCGGCATTTACGTCATCGGCTTCTCCTTCCCGGTGGTGCCGAAAGGGCAGGCCCGCATCCGCACGCAAATGTCGGCGGCGCATTCCAGTGCGGATATTGACAGGGCGGTCGAGGCGTTTGCCGCCGTCGGGCGCGAACTCGGGGTCATTTCCTGAAAGGCTGGAATCGAAAAGCGATTCCGGATCAAGAGATTCAAGGGACAAAAGCATGTCGAACATGATGAAGGCGCTGGTGAAGGCCAAGGCCGAACCAGGCATCTGGATGGAAGAGGTGCCGGTGCCGGAGATCGGCCCCAACGACGTGCTGATCAAGATCAAGAAGACGGCGATCTGCGGCACCGACGTGCACATCTACAATTGGGACCAGTGGGCGCAGAAGACGGTGCCGGTGCCGATGGTGACGGGCCATGAATTCGTCGGCACCGTTGCCGATTTCGGCGCAGCGGTCACCGAATACAAGGTCGGCCAGCGTGTATCGGGCGAAGGCCACATCGTCTGCGGCCATTGCCGCAACTGTCGCGCCGGGCGAGGGCATCTGTGCCGCAACACACTCGGCGTCGGCGTCAACCGTCCAGGCGCCTTCGGCGAGTATCTGGCGATCCCGCAGCACAATGTTGTGCCGATCCCCGACGATGTGCCCGATGAGATCGCCGCGATCTTCGATCCCTTGGGCAATGCCGTCCACACCGCACTCTCCTTCGATCTGGTCGGCGAGGACGTGCTGGTGACTGGCGCCGGGCCGATCGGCATCATGGGCGCGCTCGTCGCCCAATGCGTCGGCGCGCGCAAAGTGGTCATCACTGACATCAACCCGGTGCGGCTGGCGCTAGCCAAGAAACTCGGCGTCCAGCATGTCGTCGACGCCTCGAAGGAGAAGCTGCGCGACGTCATGCCGGTGCTCGGCATGACCGAGGGGTTCGACGTCGGGCTCGAAATGTCAGGCGCCGCCCCCGCTTTCCGCGACATGATCGATGCCATGAACAATGGCGGCAAGATCGCCATTTTAGGCATCGCGCCGACCGGCTTCGAGATCGACTGGAACAAGGTCATTTTCAAGATGCTGCATCTCAAGGGCATCTATGGCCGCGAGATGTTCGAGACCTGGTACAAGATGATCGCGCTGGTGCAGGGCCCGCTGGATGTCTCCGGCCTGATCACCCACCGCATCGGCATCGACGATTTTCAGATCGGTTTCGATGCGATGAAGAGCGGCAGTTCCGGCAAGGTGGTGATGGACTGGTAGGGATTGCCTTGGCCGCTATTCAGGAAAAGCTGACGACAGCACCTCTGGTCCGCCGGACATTTTCCAACTAGGGGAACATGGCTGGGTGGAGAGCTATGGCTCCGCTACGTGCGCTCGCTAATCATATACGGCGACGTATCGCGGCCCACCCGGTGACGGTCGATGGGGCAATTCGCTTCAGTCGATGACGGAAACCCGGTGAACCGATGCTGAGGCCCCGACGCGATCGTCTATTTCCTATGATCTGCGATTGAGGTCGAGGTGTTGCCGCTTTCAGCGGGTAAGATGCGATAGACGACTTCCGGTACCCTTCCGGTCAGCGAAAAGGAAGGCAACGAGCCGCATTGCCTCAAGCAAAATGTTACCAATAGTGTCCTGTTCCAAAGGGGATGGACAGGTCGTGCCATTC
>NZ_RZPH01000784.1:0-2900 GCF_004022825.1 Mesorhizobium sp. M7A.F.Ca.CA.004.04.2.1 | reverse complement strand
GCTGCAGGCCGTAGACGCCACTGGCGACGGCCGCCGCCGTGGTGGCGAAGATCAAGGCCGGCAGCGCTCTGGCCGCCAGCACCAGCCTGAGCACGATGGCAATGGCGATGATGATTGCGGCCACCGCGGCGGTCAGCGCGATATAGGCGGCGAACGGCGCCAGCGGATTGAGGATGTCTGATACGGCACCCCCGATAAAGGCGACACTGCCGGCCCATTTGCCGGTGCGGCTGAGCGATGCCCTGATAAGCGAGGGCGCTGCGCCCCCGGCCCCGATATTCGTCATGCCAAGCCCCCAAGCCCTGAGATACCACGCCCCTTCCCACGGGAAACGCGGCCCTGGCAAGGAAAGACACGGGAAAACCGGCGTTTTCGGGGCAGATGCTCGGCGGGGCCGATAGCCGACGCCGGCGCTGCCCCTCATCCGCCTGCCGGCACCCCGTGAACGGGGAGAAGGGAGATGCCGCGGCGTTGGCGTTCACTCTGCGACGCCGGCGGTTGGCGAACCCGTCGAGGAGAGCGTCCTTCTCCCCGTTCACGGGGAGAAGATGGCGGCAGCCAGATGAGGGGCGGCGCCAAGCTCTGAAAATATGCGCAAACCTGGGCAAATGCCTTGCTGCCGCCATTAACCAAATGGACGCATCACATGCGTTACGTTAGCTTCGCCGCATCTCAGCAACAGCCGACCCCAGAACAGACTTGCCCTTGTACAACCCCCTTCCGCTCATCCAGAGATTTTTTGCGGCACTCGCCCTGCTGGTGCTGCTTGCCGGCTGCGCCACGACGCCGCCCGACAGCGTGCTGGCCGTGCCGGCGCCGGCGCAGAAATATGCGGCCATCGTCGTCGACGCCAGGACCGGCAAGCAGCTGTTCGAGGTCAGCTCGACGGCGCAGCGCTACCCGGCCTCGCTGACCAAGATGATGACGCTCTATCTGCTGTTCGAGGCGCTGGACTCCGGCCGCGTCAGCAAGCAGACGCAGATCCCGGTTTCGGACCATGCCGCCTCGCAGCCGCCGACCAAGCTGCGCTTCCGGCGCGGCGAGAGCATCGACGTCGATTCCGCGATCCGCGCCATCGTCGTCAAATCCGCCAACGACGTGGCCGTGGCGGTCGGCGAATATCTCGGCGGCAGTGAAGCTCAGTTCGCCGCCATGATGACATCCAGGGCGCGCCAGCTCGGCATGACCAGCACCATTTTCCGCAACGCGTCCGGTCTGCCCGACGGTGGCCAGATGACGACGGCGCGCGACATGGCGGTGCTCGGCATGGCGCTGCATCGGCGCTTTCCCCAGCAGTTCCACTATTTCTCCGAAAGCGATTTCATGTTCCGCGGCCGGCTGGTGCGCGGCCACAACGACATGCTCGGCCGCGTGCGCGGCGTCGACGGCATCAAGACCGGCTACATCAGGGCGTCGGGCTTCAACATCGTCACCTCCTACAACGCCGACGGCCGCAATCTGATCGTCGTGGTGATGGGCGCCGACTCAGCCCGCCAGCGCAACGACCACGTCGAAGCGCTGATCCAACGGAGCCTGTCGCCGACGACGGACGGCGCCAAGACCAGGCTGATGTTCGCCGAGCAATAGTGGCCGCGGCGCGGTTCGCGTCTGGGTGCTCGGCTGCCGCCCACCACTTCGTCATCCACGGGCGAAGCAAGGAGCATAGCGACGCGGCGCAGACCCGAGGATCCATGCCGGGACTCCAAACGCGTCACCAGGGTGCAGAACCTTGCGCACGCTGGCAGGACAGAGGGGGGTGATTGGCGCCAACATCGGGCAAGTTCTGCACCGCAAGCGACACTCGCAGGTCGCGGCATGGATCCTCGCGTCTGCGCGTCCGCTTCGCTCCCGCTCCGCCCGTGGATGACGAAGTCGGGAAGCGATCAAAAACACTTGTAGTCCCACGAAATCCGTCGCGATGCTGGCGATGTTGCGGCATACGTCGCCCAGCACCATCAGGAGCCCGCACCCATGAGCACCGTCCCCAAAACGCCCGAGCAACCGGAAGACAACCAGCACGACAGCGGCGGCGAATATTTCGAGGCGCCGACCCTCAGTGAGCTGGAGGCCGATCCGGTATCGGACGAGCACTTCGAGACGCCCGAAGTGCCGGACTCCGAACCTGCGGGTCCCGGCGCCCACCGTGGCAAGCCGAAGAAAAAACCGTCGGCGATCTCGGGCCGCAAATTCCGCAAGCGCGACCTGGTGCGCATCGACACGCTGCGCCCGAGCCTCGCCGACCGCATCCGGTCGGACCATCCCGACCTGCCGGCCGGCGCCCGCATCAGCCGCGCCGAGCTCGGCCGCTACCGCATGCGCTACATGGAGGAGCTGCTGCAGCAGGAGCACGGCGAATTCTCCGAGCTCGACCGCCAGGTGGTCGAATCGATCGCCAGGCAGGACACGATTTCCGAAAACTCGGAAGAAGAATTCGAGGAGCACCGCACCTTTGCCGACCGCGTCTCCGACAACATGGCGGCCTTCGGCGGCAGCTGGTGGTTCCTGATCTCGTTCGGCAGCGTGCTTCTGGTGTGGATCGGCATCAACCTGCTCGAAGGCATGAGCGCCGCCTTCGATCCCTATCCCTTCATCCTGCTCAACCTGCTGCTCTCCTGCATCGCCGCCATCCAGGCGCCGATCATCATGATGAGCCAGCGGCGGCAGGAGTCCAAGGACCGCCTGCGCTCCTTCAACGACTACCGCGTCAACCTCAAGGCCGAGCTCGAAGTGCGCCATCTGCACGAAAAACTCGACTACCTCATCTCGCGCCAATGGACGCGGCTCGCCGAAATGCAGCAGATGCAGCTGGATGCGATGCACGAACTGGCGGGTGCGAAGAAGCCGAAGCGGGCGGTGCGCGGGCGGCGGACGGTGAAGGCGGGGGCGGCAACCTCATAGGC
>NZ_RZPH01000783.1:0-2902 GCF_004022825.1 Mesorhizobium sp. M7A.F.Ca.CA.004.04.2.1 | reverse complement strand
TGTCAGCACCGCGCGAAGATTGTCGATCATTTTCGGCTTCTTCGGCGCCGGCCGGAAATAGCCGCGCGCTTCCAGCGCGCCTTCGAGATAGGCGAACAGGCCGTGCAATTCTTCCTTGCTTGCCGATTTCATGTCCGGGCCGGAAAAATTGGTCTTGGTCTCGTCCTCCAGGCCGGACTTCATCCATTCGTAGGACATCAGAAGTGCTGCCTGGGCGATGTTGAGCGAGGAGAAATCGGGATCGACCGGGAAAGTGACGATCTCGTCGGCAAGGCCGACCTCGTCATTGTAGAGGCCGAAGCGTTCGCGTCCGAACAGGATGCCGGTGCGCTGGCCCATCACGTGGCGCGCCCGCAGCAGCCTGCCCGCCTCCACCGGCCCGCGCACGGATTTGAAGCCGTCGCGCTGCCTGGCCGTGGTGGCGAAGACAAAGTTCAGGTCGGCGAGCGCCGAGGCCAGATCGTCGAAGACGGTGACAGCGTCGATGACATGATCGGCGCAGCTGGCCGCCGCGCGCGCCTTCTCGCTCGGCCAACCATCACGCGGGTTGACCAGGCGCAGCTCCGACAGGCCGAAATTGGCCATGGCGCGCGCGACCATGCCAATGTTCTCGCCAAGCTGAGGCTCGACGAGGATGATCGCCGGGCCAGCGACTGCAATGCTATCGGGATCTTTGATGACGGGCATGATTGTCAATGAACTGCTGTTTGCGGCATTTCAGCGTCCCTGCCACATTCGGCCGGGAAAATGAAGCATTCGCAAATGACGACGGCTCTGGCCTCCAATTCGTGACCGATCGCCGTTTGCGTGGCCAAAAGCGCTTTGATATACGGGCGACATCTCCCGGCCCAACGCCGCGCGGGCAAGGCCGTCCCATATCCAGCAACGAGGCATTCTTTCCATGGCGAAGATCAAGGTGGCGAACCCGGTCGTCGAACTCGACGGCGACGAGATGACCCGCATCATCTGGCAGTTCATCAAGGACAAGCTGATCCACCCTTATCTCGACCTCAAGCTTGAATATTACGACCTCGGCATCGAGCACCGCGACGCCACCAACGACCAGGTGACCATCGATTCGGCCAACGCCATCAAAAAACACGGCGTCGGCGTGAAATGCGCGACGATCACCCCCGACGAACAGCGCGTCGAGGAGTTCAAGCTGAAGAAGATGTGGAAGTCGCCGAACGGCACCATCCGCAACATCCTCGGCGGCACCATCTTCCGCGAGCCGATCATCATGAAGAACGTGCCGCGCCTGGTGCCCGGCTGGACCAAGCCGATCATCGTCGGCCGCCATGCCTTCGGCGACCAGTACCGCGCCACCGATTTCCGCTTCCCCGGCAAGGGCAAGCTGACCATCAAGTTCGTCGGCGAGGACGGCCAGGTGATCGAGCACGATGTATACGACGCGCCCGGCGCCGGTGTCGCCATGGCCATGTACAATCTCGACGAGTCGATCCGCGAGTTCGCCCGCGCCTCGCTGAACTACGGCCTGCTGCGCAACTACCCGGTCTATCTGTCGACCAAGAACACCATCCTCAAGGCCTATGACGGCCGCTTCAAGGACATCTTCCAGGAAGTCTATGAGGCCGAGTTCGAGGCTGAGTTCAAGTCGAAGAAGCTGTGGTACGAGCACCGCCTGATCGACGACATGGTGGCCTCCGCCCTGAAATGGTCGGGCGGCTATGTCTGGGCCTGCAAGAACTATGATGGCGACGTGCAGTCCGACACGGTCGCGCAAGGCTTTGGCTCGCTCGGCCTGATGACATCGGTGCTGATGACGCCGGACGGCAAGACGGTGGAAGCGGAAGCCGCGCACGGCACGGTCACCCGCCACTACCGCCAGCATCAGAAGGGCGAGGAAACCTCGACCAATTCGATCGCTTCGATCTTCGCCTGGACGCGCGGCCTCACGCATCGCGCCAAGCTCGACGACAATGCCGACCTGAAGCGCTTTGCCGAGACGCTGGAAAAAGTCTGCATCCAGACGGTCGAGTCCGGCTTCATGACCAAGGACCTGTCGCTCTTGATCGGCCCCGACCAGCCCTGGCTGTCGACCACCGGTTTCCTCGACAAGATCGACGAGAACCTGCAGAAGGCGATGGCCTGACAAGTAAGCAAGATGGGCAAGCCCATCGTCTACGGGGCGGAGTACAGCGTCTATGTACGCATCGTCCGCCTCGTACTCGCGGAAAAAGGCATCGACTACGAGCTTGTGCCGGTCGATGTCTTTGCCGCCGAGGGGATTCCCGCCTGGTATTTCGAGCATCATCCGTTCGGCCGCATCCCGGCCTTCTGTTATGACGGGTTTCGCCTGTTCGAGACCAATGCGATTGCCCGCTATATCGACGAGGCCTTCGAAGGACCGGCGCTGCAGCCTGCCGACGCGCGCGGCCGCGCCAGGATGGGCCAGATCATCGGCATGCTCGACGCCTATGGCTATCGCGCCATGGTCTGGGATGTTGCCGTCGAGCGGCTGGAGAAGGCTGAGCCGGATTCGGCGTTGATCGCCGGCGGCCTTGCTCAGGCCGAGACGGTGCTGAAGGTGCTGAGATCGCTGAAGCCACAAGGTCCGTGGCTGCTTGGCGACCAACTGACGCTGGCGGACCTGCACGCCGCGCCGATCATCGCCTATTTCGTCAAGGTCACGCAAGGGCGCGATCTGTTGGCGCGGTTCGCGGATATCCGGGACTGGTATACACGCGTCGCCGATCGTGCGAGCTTTACGCGGACTGAAAAGGTCGCTTAGGCCGAATGAACTTCCTCAACGCCGGCGCCGCCCCTTGTATCTGCACGAGATGATTATGTGCGATGGAAGCGATTGAGCCTCGGGCCGGATGGCCATCCGGCCCGAGGCTTGGCGAAGTCGCCCGCTGCCCCTCCGGCTACAACCGTCAAT
>NZ_RZPH01000782.1:0-2909 GCF_004022825.1 Mesorhizobium sp. M7A.F.Ca.CA.004.04.2.1 | reverse complement strand
ATATCTTGGCGGTCTGGCAAGGCGGTATGTCGTTCCATGGCGGCCTGCTTGGCGTCATCCTCGCCATGACGCTGTTTTCCATCAAGCGCGGCATCCGCACCTGGTCGCTGTTTGACGTCGTGGCGGCCGGCGTGCCGGTCGGCCTTGGCCTGGTGCGCGTCGCCAACTTCATCAACTCCGAGCTGTGGGGGCGCCCAACCGACGTGCCCTGGGCTTTCGAATTCCCCAATGGCGGGCCGTTTGCCCGTCACCCGAGCCAGCTCTACGAGGCGCTTCTCGAAGGCGTGGTGCTGTTCCTCGTGCTGCGCATTCTCACCCATTCGCGCCTCAAGCTGAAGACGCCGCGCTTCGTCGGCGGCGCCTTCATCTGCGGCTACGGCCTGTCGCGCATTTTTGTCGAGTTCTTCCGCGAGCCCGACCAGCAGCTCGGCTACCTCCTCGGCACCAACTGGCTGACCATGGGCATGATCCTGTCGACGCCGATGGTGCTGGCCGGCATCTGGGCGATGCTGACCGCCAAGCCGGTGACGCAGCCGCAGCCGGCATGACACGGCTGAAGACCCGCATCGTCGACCTGATCGAGGCCCTGGGGCCGATACCGATCAACGAATACATGGCGATGTGCCTGTTCGACCCGGCGGACGGCTACTACACGACGCGCGAGCCTTTTGGTGCGGCCGGTGACTTCATCACCGCGCCGGAGATCAGCCAAATGTTCGGCGAATTGGTCGCCGTGTGGATGTACCAGGCGTGGCAGGCGAGCGGCCGGCCGCTGCCGGCCACCATCGCCGAGATCGGCCCCGGCCGCGGCACGCTGATGAAGGACATGCTGCGTACGCTGTCGCGGCTCGATCCTGATCTGGCCAGCGGCGCCACCTTCGCCATGATCGAGACCAGCCCGCGCCTGACCGAGGTGCAAAAGCAGACGCTTGGCGCCACACCCTTCGCGGTTGGCTGGCATGAAACCATCGAGACCTTGCCGCAGCAACCGCTGTTCATCGTCGGCAACGAACTGTTCGACGCCGTGCCCATCCGCCAGTTCCTCCGCGCCGGCGCCGGCTGGCGCGAGCGCGTGGTCGGCCTCGACGAGACCAACGACCTTTGCTTCTTCGCCGGCGCCGGCTCGGTCGACCCGACGCTGCTGCCCGCCGATGCCACCCAAGCGCCGCAAGGTTCGATCGCCGAAGTGGCGCCTGCCCGCACCGCGCTCATGGCAACGATCGCCGAGCGCATATCCAGGCATGGCGGCGCTGGCCTGTTTATCGACTATGGCCATCTCCAGCCGGGTGTCGGGGACACGCTGCAGGCCTTGCGAAGCCACGATCACGAAGATGTGCTGGCCAATCCCGGTGAGGCCGACCTCACCTCCCATGTCGATTTCGCCGCCCTGGCCGCGATCGTGCGTGCACATGGCCTCGAAGCCCATCTGACGACACAGGGCGACTTCCTGCTCGGCATGGGCATCCTCGAGCGCGCCGGCCGGCTTGGCGCCGATGCCGGCCAGGCGGCGCGCGAAAGGATCGCCGGCGACGTCGAACGCCTCGCAGGGCCGCAAGCCATGGGCGAGCTGTTCAAGGTGCTTGCGGTACTGCCTCGCGGCGTGGCGGTTCGGCCCTTCGCCGGGGCGGATTGACTTTTTACCGCCGCCCCTCCCAATCTCCCGTCCGCGCTTTGCAGCGCCTGTTCTCGACCAAGCACCTTCTTCTTGACGAAACCGCCCACACGGACAACAACGCCCGCATGCTGAATCAGACCAAACCGGATCCCGTTCGGTCGCCGCTGCTGGACAAGGCGCAGGCACAAGGCATCCGCCACGGCTATTTCACCCGCATCGGCGGTGTCTCCGGCGGCATCTACCAGGGCCTCAACATCGGCACCGGATCGAATGACGACCAGGCGCTGGTCGCAGAGAACCGCGGCCGCGTCGCCGCCTGGATGGGCGTGCCGGCGAACCATCTGTTGACCGCCTGGCAAATCCATTCGCCCGACGTCATCATCGCCAGGGAGCCCTTTGCCGGCGAGCGGCCCAAGGCAGACGCCATCGTCACCGACCGGCCGGGCATCGCCATCGGCGCTTCGACCGCCGATTGCGGTCCCGTGCTGTTCGCGGATGCTGAGGCGCGCATCATCGGCGCCGCGCATGCCGGCTGGAAAGGCGCGTTCACCGGCGTGCTCGAAAACACCATCCTGGCGATGGAAAGCCTCGGCGCCCGGCGCCAAAACATCATCGCCGTGCTAGGCCCCTCCATCGGCCCTGATAACTACGAGGTCGGCCCGGAATTCGTCGCCCGCTTTGTCGAAGCCGATGCCGAAAATATCCTCTATTTCGCGCCGTCCGCCAATGCCGGCCATGCCATGTTCGACCTCAACCGCTACACGGTTGACCGGCTGGCCGAGGCCGGCGTGACGGCTGAAGGCCTCGACCGCTGCACTTACGCCGAGGAAGGCCTGTTCTACTCCTACCGGCGCACCACGCATCGCAAGGAGCCCGATTACGGCCGGCAGGTTTCGGCAATCGTCTTGGAGAGGGAATAATGGCGCTGCATTTTGAACGATCTGAATTTGACGCGCGGCGCGACCGGCTGATCATCGAGATGGCCGAAAAAAAGCTTGATGCCATCCTGCTGTTCGCGCAGGAAAGCATGTACTGGCTGACCGGCTACGACACGTTCGGCTTCTGCTTCTTCCAGTGCCTGGTGGTGAAGGCCGACGGTTCGATGGTGCTGCTGACCCGCTCGGCCGACCTGCGCCAGGCGCGTCAGACCTCGATTATCGACAACATCGTCTTGTGGACGGACCGTAATGGCGCCAATCCGGCGGTCGACCTGCGCAATCTGCTCAACGAACTCGACCTGCTCGGCGCCCGCATCGGTGTCGAATACGACACCCATGGCCTGACCGCGTTCAAT
>NZ_RZPH01000781.1:0-2910 GCF_004022825.1 Mesorhizobium sp. M7A.F.Ca.CA.004.04.2.1 | reverse complement strand
ATTATGACTATCTCGATCCCAATGAGGTCAACCGCCGTTTCATCATCCTGACGCCGTCGCAGATTGACCTGCCGGTGGTGCACACCGCCTTCTCCAACACCTCGCAACTGATGTTCGAGTTCATGTCCAGGAACCGGCGCGCCATCGATGCGCTGACGATCAAAGACGTCATCTACGGCGAGATCGAGGATTCCATTCCCAAGGTCAACGACATCGAGGACTTGCTGTCGATCAGTCAGGTCGAATTCAAGGTGCTGTCGGCCGAGGATGTGCTGGGCAAGGCAGCCGAACTCGGCAAGCTCGTCGACCGGCTGAAGCAGGAGCCAGATGCCTGGCGCGACAACGCCATGCTGACCCGCATGGTCGAGCTCGCCAAGATCTGCGGCGACATCCGCGAGAACGCGCTGGTACCCGACCAGGTGATCTTCCGACACAACGCCTACTGGACCAGCCATTTCGGCGGCCTCTACGTGTTCGTCGATCCGGATGTGACGACGGTGATCAGCGATCCGGCCGCCCCCGGTTTTCGCCGCTCGCGGCCGTGGCAGGTCAGCTATCTCTCGATCAACGACGCCGACAAGGTGTTCAAGTTCCTCGCCACCACCGGCCGCATCGAGCTGCCGCGTGCCTCCTGGGTCGAGACCTCGGGCTATCTCGAGCACCGGGCCGAGATGGTGGTGCGCGCGCTGATCCGCGACGCCGAGCCGAACCGCAATTTGACCAATGTCGACAAGGTCTGGCTGCAGACCTGGATCCAGAGCCATGCCGACCTGATCACCAGGGACGGCAATTTTCCTTTCCTCAACGCCGCCAAGCGCGAGATCGCCCAGCTTGGCCACCTGAAGATCGAGGATGTCTTCCCGCAGCAGCGTTTCCTGGTGATCCGCGCCAAGCCAGACCACCCCGACGCCTGGCTGACCAACCGGCTGATCTCGGATTTCGTGCCGTCGGACTTCGTCTCGCGCTACATCTTCAACAAGGACGGCTTCTACAAGGACTATGACGGCTTCAGCGACGCCTGGCGATCGCATGTTGTGGACGTTCTCAAAACCACATATTTGAAGGACAAGGTGGCGTTTCGCACACGCCTCTACGGCCTGACTGACTAGAACGAAATGAACCGTTATTTCGTTCTAACTTCTTGTTTTGGCGTATGATGTTATCCAAAAAGTCTGCAACTTTTTGGCATCATGCTTTGAGGGGGTGACACAGCCATGCTCGATCCGATCGTGAATTTCTTCACCCGTATTTTCCAGTGGATCGGCCGCGGCATCGGCCTCCTGATCGGTGTCGTCCTGTGGCCGTTCCTGTGGGCCGGACGCTGGTATACGCAGCGCGGCTGGATCCTCAAGGCGGCGGTCGGCCTCGCTCTGCTGGTGCTGATCGGCCTCTATGCCAATTTCTTCTACGCCACCCAGTGGTGGAACAATTTCAACCCGAACTATCCCGACACATACACCTTCGAGAAGCGCAATGTCTCCGCCGGCGAACAGGTCGCCGCCGGCGCCGGCACGGACACCGCCAAGACCTGCGGCAACTCTGGTATAGCCCAGATCGCCGCTGACCTGACCGACTTCAACGTCAACCAGAATGCCTGGATCTCGTCGATGATCCTCTACAAGCTGGGCCTGTTCGGCATCGACTGGGACCACACGCCGTGGATGGACAACAAGGCCTCCTTCCAGCGCGGCATCAACCAGGCGGTGCGGCGCACGGCGACCGAACTTGCCGACAATCTCGGCCGCGTCCGCACCACCTCGCAGATCGACAGCGATCTGCAGAATGCCCGCGGCAACCTTCAGTTCGACGAAGAGACCTGGTATTTCGGCCTGAACCCGTTCGGCCCCAAGACGCCGACGCCAAGCTACTATCGCGACGCCGTGCGCATGCTGCGTTCCTTCAACGCCCGCCTTGCCACCTGCCAGGCGACATTCGACGCCCGCGCCGACAATCTGAAACAGTATATCGACCGCATCTCGTCCGACATCGGCTCGACCTCGGCGATCCTCAAGGAACGCGCCGAGAACCACAACAATGGCTGGTTCGACTTCCGCGCCGACGACCGCTACTGGTTCGCCTATGGCCAGCTCTACGGCTATTACGGCCTGATGAAGGGAGCCCAGGCCGACTTCGAGGACGTCATCAAGGAAAAGCATCTGCAGAACCTGTGGGACACGATGGACTCGCAGTTCGTTTCGGCGCTGCGCATCCAGCCCTTCATCATCGCCAATGGCCGCGAGGATGGCTGGCTGTTGCCGACGCATCTGACGACGATGGGCTTCTATGTGCTCAGGGTGCGCTCCAACATGGTCGAAATCAGCAACGTTCTGACGCAGTAGCGCTGTTCCATTAGGGACCAGGCGATGGCGAATTTGCGCCGTCGCCTCTGTCGCATTCCGTGCATTGTGCGGCTGTTTTGAGACGGCGGAACGGCGCGTCCTCTGGCTTCTATACGGCGCGGCAACGGAGCCGGGAAGAACCGACGACAGGTCGGCCGGTCCGCAGAGGAACTTTCTCCAGAGGAAACATAGTTGCATACAAGTTGACGCCGTGGCAGCGACAGGGTTAGAACATGCCCGCGCCCGGTTCCAACCTGCTTGCCAGTAAGATCAAACCCGTCCCCTCCACCGTCCAATCCAGAGGAAAGCCGTCATGGCCGAAGTGAAGTCCGACATCGAGATCGCGCGCGGCGCCAGGAAAAAGCAGATCCAGGAGATCGGCCAGAAGATCGGCATTCCGACCGAACACCTGCTGCCCTACGGCCACGACAAGGCCAAGATATCAGCCGAATTCATCAAGTCGGTGAAGGGCAACAAGGACGGCAAGCTGATCCTCGTAACCGCCATCAACCCGACGCCGGCCGGCGAAGGCAAGACCACGACTACGGTCGGCCTTGGCGACGGCCTGAAC
>NZ_RZPH01000077.1:0-11269 GCF_004022825.1 Mesorhizobium sp. M7A.F.Ca.CA.004.04.2.1 | reverse complement strand
CCACAAAACCCCTGCCGGAGCTTCCTGTATCCGCCGTGCTGCCGGCGCTGTTGCCATCGCCGAGCGCTTCCGTCAGCGCCGGCAGCACGGCGGATACAGGAAGCTCCGGCAGGGGTTTTGTGGTCATGGCGCCCGCATATCAGCGGTTACGGCCAAGGCGCAACCAGAGTCGGTTTAAAGCCGGGTGCGCGAAAACGGGTTCCAGCGCACGGTGCCCAGCCGCGCTTCCTCACGAACCATGGTCAAAAGGCCGGCGCCGCCAACGACCGCCAGGCCAACCAGCGACAGCCCGTCCGGATATTCCCGGAAGAACAACGCGCCGAGGATCACCGCCCAGGCGATCTGCGAATAATGCGTCGGCGCGACGCGGTTGGCGGGCGCGTATTTCATGGCCAGCAGCTGCAGGAATTGTCCACCCGCGGTGAAGGCACCGGCCATTGCCAGCCACAGCAACTGCTTTCCGCTGGGAACAGTAAAGGCGGTGGCGGCGGCACCGATGCCGTTGAACAGCAGGCCGCAACCGACCAGCACGCCGAGCATGGTGGTGCGCTTTTCCTGCTGCGCCAGCGAGCGCATCAGGATGACGCTGGTGGCCGCGAGGAAAGCAACGCCGAAGGCGGCAAGATGGCCGAGATTGAGTTCGCGAAAGCCAGGCCGCACCACCAGCATGACGCCGGCAAAACCGGCGACCACCGCCAGCCAGCGCCAGGGGCCGACCTTCTCCTTGAGGATCACCGTGGAGAGAATGGTGACGCAGAGCGGCGCCAGGAAGATCAGCGCATAGGACTCGGCCAGAGGAATGGTGGTGAAGGCGTAGACGCTGAGCACGCCGGAAGCGATGCCCGCCCAGGCGCGCGCCTGCACCGCCCATGGTCTTTTGGTGCGCCAGAAATCGCGCCAGCGTTCGCCCGCAGGTCGCGTGAAGAATAGGAAGAAGCCCGCGAACAAAGTTATGAAAAAGCCGATCTCGAAGATCGTGAGTTGACCGCCCAGGCTTTTGACAACGGCATCGCTGCCCGAATAGCTTGCGTAGGCGATCAGGGCGAGCAGGATTCCGTTCGTCACGTTGTTCCAGTTCCGGGGAGAGAGTGATTTGAAAATCCTGGCGCTCGGTGCCCATCCGGACGACATCGAGATCTTCATGTTCGGTACGATGGCCGCCTATGCCGCGCAAGGCGCAGAGCTCACTTTTGCCATGGCCACGGATGGTGCCAGGGGCGGCACGAGTGATCCCGCTGTTCTCGCTCGTGTCCGTCGCGATGAAGCAACGGCCGCGGCTGCGCTGGTAGGCGCAATGCCACGCTTCCTCGACTTCCCGGACGGCGAGTTGGTGGCCGATGCAGCGCTGATCGGAGCTCTGAAAGCACTGATTGGTCAAACCGGCCCGGATCTGGTGATCACGCATGCGCCCAACGACTATCACGCCGACCATCGCGCGTTGTCGGACGGCGTGCGCATCGCGGCGTCTTTCGCCGTCCCGGTGCTGCATGCCGACACGATGGGCGGCACCGGTTTTTCGCCGACGCACTATGTCGACATTTCCGCCCATGCCGACGTCAAGGCCGAGGCGATCCGAATGCATCAGTCGCAGGATCCCGACCGCTTCGTCGACATCGCGCGGACACAGAACGCCTTTCGCGCCGGCCAGTGCAACGGCGCGCAAGGCTCCTCGGCCGAAGCCTTCCGCTTCGAACCGTCGTTCCCGTTCGCCGATATCCGTATGCTGCTGCCGCCGGCACCGCCGATCCGGAAGGTGATGGTGAGCACCAGAAGGGTCGGTTGAGAAGCCGAGGCGACCCCACGTCCTGGTCACAATCGGCCTGAACAGCTTCGGTAAGCCGACCAGCGAGCCGCGCTTCTCCAACGTTTTCAGACATCGCGATAAGCATGCTGCGGCGCAGCAACGAATTCGCTTGCTTTGTTTAGTAAAAATTGCATCACTAAACAAATTACTAAACATCCGCAGCATAACCGCGCAGCCATGTTTGGGCCCCTGAGGAGAGGGGTTGAGGGCTTTTTGAAACCGTCATCCGGGCGCGTTTCGCAAATGGGAGGAAGTCATGAAATCGAGCTTGAAACTGGCGTTGGGACTGACCTCGGCGATCACAGCGTCGACAGCCGTCTCGAACGTCGCGCACGCTGAAGACCTGACGCTGTGCTGGGCCGCCTGGGACCCGGCCAACGCGCTTGTCGAACTGTCCAAGGATTTTACCAAGGAAACCGGCATCGGCATGAAATTCGAGTTCGTGCCATGGACCAACTATGCCGACCGTTTCCTCAACGAGCTGAACTCGCACGGCAAATTGTGCGACCTGATCATCGGCGACAGCCAGTGGATCGGCGGCGCTGCCGAGAACGGCCACTACGTCAAGCTGAACGACTTCTTCGACAAGGAGAAGATCAGCATGGACGATTTCGTGCCGGCAACCGTCGTCGGCTATTCGGAATGGCCGAAGAACACGCCGAACTACTGGGCGCTGCCGGCCATGGGCGACGTCGTCGGCTGGACCTATCGCAAGGACTGGTTCTCCAAGCCGGAACTGCAGAAGGAATTCAAGGAGAAGTACGGTTGGGATCTCGGCCCGCCGACCACTTTCGACCAGTTGAAGCAGGTCGCCGAGTTCTTCCAGAAGCGTGAGATCGACGGCAAGACCGTCTACGGCGCCTCGATCTACACCGAGCGCGGCTCGGAAGGCATCACCATGGGCGCCATGGACGTGCTCTACAGCTATGGCTTCCAGTACGAAAACCCCAAAAAGCCCTACGAAATGGAAGGCTTCGTCAACTCCGACAAATCGGTAAAGGGGCTGGAGTTCTACAAGGCGCTCTATGATTGCTGCACGCCTCCGGGTGCCTCGAACAGCTATATGGGCGAAGGGGTCGACGCCTTCAAATCCGGCCAGGTGGCGATGCACATGAACTTCGCCTTCACATGGCCAGGCCTGCAGAAGGACGAGAATGTCGGCGGCGACAAGATCGGCTACTTCGTCAACCCGAAGGGGCCTGACGGCGAGCAGTTCGCCCAGCTCGGCGGCCAGGGTATCTCAGTGGTGTCCTATTCCGACAAGCAGGAATCGGCGCTGAAATACATCAAGTGGTTCGCCAACAAGGAGGTGCAGGCCAAATGGTGGTCGCTCGGCGGTTATTCCTGCCTCAACGCGGTGGTCAAGGACCCGGGCTTCCCGGCCAGCCAGCCCTACGCGCAGACCTTCCTCGACTCGATGGCCATCGTGAAGGACTTCTGGGCCGAGCCGAGCTACGCCCCGCTGCTGCAGGCCTCGCAGAAGCGTTTCCACGACTATGTCGTCGCCGGCCAAGGTTCGGCCAAGGATGCGCTGGACGGCCTGGTCAAGGACTGGACGCAGGTCTTCCAGGACGACGGTAAGATGTAACTGGGGCAAGATGTAACCCGGCTCCTCCCGAGCTCGACCCATGCGTCCCGTGCCGCCCTTGGCACGGGACGCAGTTCAGATAAATTCCATGACAGAGACGACCAAGTGACCGAAGCAGGACTCACCATGCTCAATCGGACCGCGGAGAACGTTGCCCAGGCGACTCCGGAGCCGTTGGCCCGCAAGGTCCGGGGCATCAGCGACAAGGGCCTCGCCTGGCTGTTCATCTCGCCGACGATCCTGTTGCTGCTGGCCATCAACATCTTTCCGCTGTTCTGGGCGATCTATCTGTCGTTCACCAACTACCGCGCCAACCGCCCGAACGAGGTGGTGAAGAACCTCGGCTTTGCCAACTACCAGCGCATCCTCGGCGACAAGGATATCTGGATCGCCATGCAGACGACGGCGCATTTCGTGTTCTGGACCATCCTGTTGCAGACGCTGATCGGCTTCACCCTGGCCTGGCTGATCGACAGGAAGTTCCGCGGCCACGCCTTCTGGACGACGCTGATCCTGGTGCCCATGATGCTGTCGCCGGCGGTGGTCGGTAATTTCTGGCGCTTCCTCTACGAGCCGCAGATCGGCCTGTTCGCCTACGCCATATCCTTCGTCACGAGGATCCCGCCGACCGATATCCAGATGCTCTCCAACGTGTCGCTGGCGCCCTGGTCGATCATCATCGTCGACACCTGGATGTGGACACCCTACGTGATGCTGATCTGCCTCGCGGGCCTGCGCTCCATCCCCGAATACATCTACGAGGCGGCCGAGGTCGACCGCGCCTCCAACTGGCGGCAATTCTGGTCGATCACGCTGCCGATGGCGCTGCCCTTCATCATGCTGGCTGTGCTGTTTCGCGGCATCGAGAACTTCAAGATGTTCGACATGGTCAATCTGTTGACCGGCGGCGGGCCGGGCTCGACCACCGAGGTCGCCTCGATCACGCTGAAAAGGCAGGCTTTCGAGAGCTGGCGCACCGGCTATTCCTCGGCCTTCGCAATCATTCTTTTCGTGGCGGTGTTCGGCCTCGCCAACATCTACGTCAAGGCGCTGAACAAGGTGAAGCAGAGATGAGCCTGACCACAGCCCATTCGGTCGTCGCACCGAGCAGCAACTCGAAACGGATCGCCGGCACGATCATCGTGCTTTACGCACTGATCTCGATCGTGCCGCTGCTGTGGATCTTCGCCACCAGCTTCAAGACGCCGCCGGATTCGATCGCCTATCCGCCCAAGATCCTGTTCCAGCCCAGCCTCGAAGGCTACTGCAATCTGTTCACGACGCGGACCCGTCAGACGCCGGAATACATCAACTCGCTGGGGCCGGCGACAGGCTTCTGCGACGAGACCACGCGCAAGCGCAACATGGTGATCGCCGGCCCGTCCAACTTCCTGCCGCGCTTCGTCAATTCGCTGATCATCGCCTTCGGCTCGACCTTCTGCGCCGTGTTCCTCGGCACGCTGTCGGCCTATGGCTTCTCGCGCTTCAAGGTGCCGCTCGCCGACGACCTTTTGTTCTTCATCCTGTCGACGCGCTTCATGCCGCCGATCGCCGTCGCCATTCCGATCTACCTGATGTACCGCGAGCTTGGCCTGTCGGACACCGCGCTCGGCATGATCCTGCTCTACACGGCCGTCAACGTGTCGCTGGCGGTGTGGCTGCTGAAAGGCTTCATCGACGAAATCCCGCGCGAGTACGAAGAGGCGGCGATGATCGACGGCTATACGCGGCTGCAGGCCTTCTGGCGCACCGTGCTGCCGCAAGCGACGACCGGCATTGCAGCGACCGCGATCTTCTGCCTGATCTTCGCCTGGAACGAGTACGCGTTCGCGGCACTCCTGACCTCGGGCACCGCGCAGACCGCGCCGCCCTTCATCCCGACCATCATCGGCGAAGGCGGCCAGGACTGGCCGGCGGTCGCGGCCGGCACGACGATCTTCCTGGTGCCGATCCTGGTCTTCACCATTCTGCTCCGCAAGCAATTGCTGCGCGGCATCACCTTCGGCGCGGTGCGTAAATGAGCATGACCAAGCCTGAGAAACGCAAATCGCGCTGGCCGGCCTGGGCCAGGCGCGGGCTGATGGAGAACATCGCCACGGCACTGATCGCCATCGGCTTCCTGATGCTGTTCCAGCCCTTCGCGCTGTCGCTCTACACCTACTCCTTCATCACCATGCTCGCCGGCACCGTGATGTTCATCATCGTCTCCAAGTTCCCGGAATAATCATGGCCGAAATCCGCGTCCAGCACCTGAGAAAGGCCTTCGGCGATTTCGTCGCCGTGCAGGATTCTAACTTCGTCGTCGAGGATGGCGAGTTCTTCGTCATGCTCGGGCCGTCGGGCTGCGGCAAGACGACGACGTTGCGCATGATCGCGGGGCTCGAATTGCCGACCGGCGGCCAGATCCTGCTCGGCGGCGACGACGTCACCATGCTGCGGGCCCGCGAGCGCGACATCGCTTTCGTCTTCCAGCTGTTCGCGCTCTATCCGCACATGAATGTGCGCAAGAACATCGGCTTCCCCTTGCTGGCGCAAGGCATGCCATCGCCCGAGATCCGCACCCGTGTCGAGGAAACGGCAAAACTGCTGCGCATCGATCATCTGCTCAACAAATCCGTCTCCGGACTTGCCGGTGGTGACCGCCAGCGGGTCGCGCTCGGCCGCGCCATCGTGCGGCGGCCGAAGTGCTTCCTGATGGATGAGCCGCTCGGCACGCTCGACACCGAATTCCGCGATTTGATGGTCCATGAACTGCGCGAACTGCACAACCGCATCCGTGCCACGACGGTCTATGTCACGCACGACCAGATGGAAGCGATGTCGATGGCCGACAAGATCGCGGTGATGAACCATGGCGTCATCGAACAGTTCGGAAGCCCACGCGAAATCTACGACCGCCCGGCAACCATGTTCGTCGCCGACTTCATCGGCTCCCCGCCGATGAATTTTCTGGGTTTTGGCGGCGGGCTGGCCAAAGGCGCCAGGGAGATCATCGTGCAAGGTGCGAAGGTCGCGGTGCCGGAGGTACGAGAGGACATCGCACCCAGCGACATGGCCCTTGGCATCCGCCCGGAGCACATACGCTTCGACGACGCCTCCAAGCTGCGCGGCGCCATCTATGGCACCGAATATCTCGGCACCACGCAGATCGTCGCGGTCGAAACGGCGGACGGTATCATCAAGGCACGCGTGCCGGCCGAAATCCGGCTCTCCACCGGCGACCATGTCGGCCTGACGCTGAGCAGCGCGCGCCTGTCGCTGTTCGAGAAGGGATCGGGCCGCGCGGTGAGAACCGCGATCCACGATGTCGCCTCGGAGCGGAGGGCCCAGCATGGCTGAGGTGCACATCAAGAACGTGACCAAGAGTTTCGGCGACCATGTCGCCGTCGACGGCCTCGACCTGCACATAGCAGATGGTGAATTCGTCGTGCTGCTCGGGCCGACCGGGGCCGGCAAGACAACGACGCTGCGGCTGATCGCCGGGCTGGAACGGCCGGATTCCGGCACGATCGAGATCGGCGGACACAATGCCACGACACTGTCGCCGGCTGAGCGCGACACGGCCTTCGTCTTCCAGCAATATTCGCTCTATCCGCATCTGTCGGTATTCGACAACCTCGCCTTCCCGCTGCGCTCGCCGGCGCGGAAAATGCCGGAGGACCAGATCCGCCGCCGGGTCGAGGAGGTGGCGAAGATGGTGCGCATCCATCACAAGCTCGCCAACCGCTCGACCAAACTTTCGGGCGGCGAAATGCAGCGCGTCGCCATCGGCCGCGCGCTGGTGCGCAAGCCCTCGATCTATCTGATGGACGAGCCGCTATCATCGCTCGACGCCAAGCTGCGCGGCGATCTCAGGCTCGAGCTGAAGCGCATCCAGACCGAGCTCGGCGCCACTATGCTCTACGTCACCCACGACCAGATCGAGGCGATGACGATGGCAGACCGCATCGGCATCCTCACCGAGGGCGTGCTGGTGCAGATCGGCTCGCCGCGCACCATCTATTCAGAGCCGGCAAACCTGCATGTCGCGGCAAGGCTCGGCCAGCCGGCGATCAATCTTCTGCCGACCGGACTGCTGCCTGACGGCGGTGCACCGGCCGGCACCAAGACGATCGGCGCGCGCACCGAGCATCTGACGATCGCGAAGGCCGCGAATGGTCACGCCGACGGCGTTGTCGACTGGGTCGAGCATCTCGGTGACCAGAACCATTTGCATGTGACGGTTGGCCCTAAGAAGCTGGTGACGCTGACGGACCCCGACACGGATTTGGCGCAGGGCGACAGAGTGGTGATCCGCTACCGGTCACCGCTGTATTTCGGCGCCGATGGACAGCGATTGATGTGAGCGGTTTTCGGTGATTCAGCACCGGTTTTGACTTTGCCAGTACGGGACGAATTCGATGAAGCACTTTTTCAATCGCAGGGAAACGATCGTCACCGAGGCGCTCGACGGTCTGTTACGGACCATCGGATCAGGCGATCTCGCGCGCCTCGACGGCTATCCCGAGATCAAGGTCATCCTGCGCGCCGACTGGGACAAGACGAAAGTCAGTGTCGTCTCCGGCGGCGGGGCCGGGCACGAGCCGTCCCATGCCGGCTTCGTCGGCAAAGGCATGCTGACGGCGGCGGTCTCAGGCGAGATCTTTGCCTCGCCAAGCGTCGAAGCCGTGCTGGCGGCCATCCGGGCGGTCACCGGTCCGGCCGGCTGCCTGCTGATCGTCAAGAACTACACCGGCGACCGCCTCAATTTCGGCCTGGCGGCCGAGAAGGCGCGCGCCGAAGGGTTTCGCGTCGAGATGGTGATCGTCGCCGACGACATCGCGCTGCCTGATATCACCCAGCCGCGCGGCGTTGCCGGCACCTTGTTCGTGCACAAGATCGCTGGTC
The DNA here is from genome assembly GCF_004022825.1 of Mesorhizobium sp. M7A.F.Ca.CA.004.04.2.1. Lineage (NCBI taxonomy): Bacteria > Pseudomonadati > Pseudomonadota > Alphaproteobacteria > Hyphomicrobiales > Phyllobacteriaceae > Mesorhizobium > Mesorhizobium sp. M7A.F.Ca.CA.004.04.2.1. The sequence goes on along the minus strand of NZ_RZPH01000077.1, from coordinate 2,990 downwards.
ATTTGTCGGAAGCCGGCCACGATCTGGCATTCGTCGCAACGGCCGCTCGCGCGGCGGCGAAGGATATCGTTTCGCTCGGCATGTCGCTGTCGTCCTGCTCGATCCCCGGCCAACCGCACGAAGACAGGTTTGGCGAGAATGATGGTGAGCTCGGCCTTGGCATTCATGGCGAGCCGGGCGTCGAAAGGATTGCGGTGCAGAGCGCCGACAGGCTGGTGGCGATCATGGTGGAGCGCCTCGCGGCACGGCTTGATCCCGAGGCCACCTACGCCTTGCTGATCAACAATCTCGGCTCCGTGCCGCCGCTCGAAATGTCTGTCGTCGCCAATGCGGTGCTTGCATCGCCGCTGGCCAAAACCATCAAGCTGACGATCGGCCCGGGCCCGCTGATGACGGCGCTCAACATGAACGGCTTCTCGCTGTCGCTGATCCGGCTGGATGCGGCGCGCGAAACCGCCTTGCAGGCGCCGGTCGGTCCGCACGCCTGGATGCCGGCAAAGCCGGTTGTTTCACCTGCCGTCGTGCCGATGGCGAAAGCGGCCGGACAGAGCGCGGCACGCAAGCCCAGCCAGGATGCGCGGACCCGCTCTCTTCTCGTCACCATCTGCGAACGGCTGATCGCGCTGGAAACCACGTTGAACGGGCTCGACGCCAAGACAGGCGACGGCGACACCGGCTCGACGGTGGCGACCGGCGCGCGCAGTGTTCTCGAGCGGCTTGATGCGCTGCCGCTTGCCGAGCCGGCGGCGACCCTTGGCGCGATAGGTGACATTCTGAGCGCGTCGATGGGCGGCTCCAGCGGCGTGCTGCTGTCGATCTTCTTCACCGCCGCAGCGCAAGCTCTGGAGAGCGGCGCGAGCTTAGCCAAGGCGCTGCTTGCCGGCCTCGACCGAATGACTTTCTATGGCGGGGCCAGGATGGGGGATCGCACCATGGTCGATGCCCTCGAGCCAGCCCTCAGAGCGCTCGATGCCAAGAGCGTGGACGAAGCGGCTGTGGCGGCTCGACGCGGTGCCGAAGCCACCTCCGCCATGGACAAAGCTAAGGCCGGACGGTCCGCCTATGTCGGCAGCAAATTGCAGGGTGTGGTCGACCCCGGCGCTCACGCGGTGGCCGAAGTCTTCGCGGCCGCCGCCGCACTGCACGAAGCGGCCTGATTCATGCTCCAGTTGTCGAATGATCGTTCTTTCGATACTGCCGGCAAGATAGAAACCGGAAATGCGGGTGACATGGCGGCGTTGAACCTTGCCAGGCTGATCGCGGCCGCTGCGGATACCATTGCCGCTCACGCCGAGGAGTTGACGGCGCTCGACCAGGCGATCGGCGACGGCGACCACGGGCTGAACATGAAGCGCGGCTTCGAGGCCGTGCGCGCGGAAGCCGAAGCATTTTCGGCCAAACCGCTGCCCGATGCCTTGAAGGCAATCGGCACCAAGCTGGTGATGACGGTCGGCGGCGCCTCCGGCCCGCTATTCGGCACCCTTTTCCTGGCACTCGGCAAGGAGATTTCAGCGGCGCCTGATCGCGCCAATCTGACGGCGGCGTTCGGCAAGGCGATAGAAGCGGTGGCAGCACGGGGCAAGTCGCAGGTTGGACAAAAAACCATGCTCGACGTGCTGCAGCCGGTGCATGACGCGTTGCTGCAGGGAAAGACGGCGCCGGAAATCGCAGGTATCGCCGGTGCGGCCGCCGAGGCGACCGTGCCGATGAAGGCCCGGCGCGGCCGTGCGTCGTTCCTTGGCGACCGGTCGATCGGCCACATGGATGCCGGTGCACGCTCGACCGCGCTTCTGGTGCGCACGATCGTCGAAACGCTGGAAGGTCAGCCATGAGCAATGTCGGCATCGTCATCGTTTCGCATTCGCCGCTGGTTGCCGAGGGCACGGCCGACATGGTGCGGCAGATGGTGGGCGACGAAGTGCCGCTTGCATGGTGCGGCGGAAACGGCCATGGCGGGCTCGGCACCAATGTCGAGGCGATCATGGGCGCCATCGACAAGGCCTGGTCGGAAGCCGGTGTCGCCATTCTGGTCGATCTCGGCGGTGCCGAGACCAACTCGGAAATGGCGGTGGAGATGATCGGCGAGCCACGCTCGCACAAGATCATCGTCTGCAACGCGCCGATCGTCGAAGGCGCGGTGATGGCGGCGACCGAGGCCTCCGGCGGCGCCTCGCTCCGGGAAGTGGTGGCGACGGCACATGAATTGTCGCCGTCGTGAGTGAACGGGAAGTTTGAAGACATGTCCGCATCCGCCGAAGCGACCGTTGTGATCACCCACGAGGTGGGCCTGCACGCGCGTCCTTCGGTGAAGTTCACCAAGCTGGCCAAGAGCTTTGCCGCCGAGGTGGAAATCGCGCTTGCCGCCAACGGCCCCTGGTTCGACGCCAAGAGCATCGTCAAGGTGATGGCGACCAAGGCGCCGAAGGGTACGCTGTTGCACATCAGGGCCAGCGGAGACGGCGCCAATGATGCCGTCGACGCGCTGGTCGAACTGGTGCGGCGCGATTTCGACGAAGGCGCGGACCATGCCCGAACCGCTTAGGCTGCAAGGTATTTCGGCTTCGGCCGGTTATGCCGAAGGGCCGCTGTTCGACCTCGACCAGACTGTCGGCTCCTATGTCGGCAAAGAAACAGCCGACGATGAGAAGGCCGCGCTCGAAGCCGCAATCGGCATCGCCACGGGCCGTCTCACTGCAATGATCGGGATGGCCGAGGGCGATGCCGCCGACATTCTCGAGTTTCAGATCGCCATGCTGCAAGACGATGCGCTGAGCAGCCCGGCCTTTGCCGCGATCCGCACCGGCCTGCCGGCCGACACGGCGTGGCGGCAGGCGCTTAACGCTGAAATCGCCGGCTACGATGCTTCGGAGCAGGATTATTTCCGCGCGCGCGCCGCCGACATCCGCGATATCAGGGACCAGGTGCTGCGGGCTCTGTCGGAGGTTGGCAACGTCGAGCCGCCCGCCGGCGCCATCCTCTATGGCGAGGAT
>NZ_RZPH01000780.1:0-2910 GCF_004022825.1 Mesorhizobium sp. M7A.F.Ca.CA.004.04.2.1 | reverse complement strand
CTACAACACCATCGACGAGGCGATCCAGGCGGCCGTGCTCGACCGCTCGTCGGTGCGTCCCAAATCGGCGGTGCTGGCGGTGGCTGGCCCGGTCGACGGCGACGAGATCGAGCTGACCAACTGCCCCTGGATCGTCAAGCCGAGGAAAATGTTCGCCAGCCTCGGCCTGAGCGACATCGTCGTGCTCAACGATTTCGAGGCGCAGGCGCTGGCCGTCGTTGCGCTCGGCGAGGAGCACATGGAAAAGATCGGCGGCGGCACGCCGGAGCCCAATGCCGGGCGCGTCGTGCTCGGCCCCGGAACCGGGCTCGGCGTCGCCGGGCTGGTCCATGCGCTGCACCATTGGATACCGGTGCCCGGCGAGGGCGGCCATATGGACATCGGCCCGCGCACACCGCGCGATTTCGAGGTTTTTCCGCATATCGAGAAGCTCGAAGGCCGCGTTTCGGGCGAGCAGATCCTGTGCGGACGCGGTCTGGTCAATGTCTACAGGGCGGTGGCCAAGGCGGACGGCAAGCCGTCGCCCTTCACCACGCCGGCCGAGATCACTGCCGCGGCACTTGCGAAAACCGATCCGGTTGCAGTGGAAGCGCTGGAGATTTTCGTCACCTGCCTTGGGCGCACCGCAGGCGACCTTGCTCTGGTGTTCATGAGCCGCGGCGGCGTGTTCCTCACCGGTGGCATCGCGCAGAAGATCGTGCCGGCGCTGAAAGCCGGCAATTTCCGCGCCGCTTTCGAGGACAAGGCGCCGCACAGCGCGATGATGCGCACCATGCCGGTCTACGTCATCACCCACCCGCTGGCCGCACTTCTGGGCCTTGCCGCCTATGCCAGGAACCCCTTGCTGTTCGGTGTCCAGACGGAGGGCCGGCGCTGGCAGGCCTGAAAGCCAGCGAAGCGCTCGCGCCCCGCGACGAAGTTAATCAGGTGCGGGCATAGGCAATCAGGCCGCAGGGCGTTAAGAGGGGTGCCGAATTTGCAGCCCCGGTCCCACGAGGCGGAAAACCACAAAGCGCTCCCGATTTGACACTTGAAGCTCCAAACAAACAAAAAGCCCGGCCCGGCGAGGTCACAGCGGTGCTCCGCCGCATCCTCGCTGAAAACGGCAAAGAGTATCGCTGGACCTATGTCGTCGCCGTCTCTTGCCTGCTGATCGTTTCCGGCACCACCGCCTTCACGGCGTGGATCATGGCCCCGATGATCAACCAGATCTTCTACGAACGACGCGGCGATATGCTCTGGTTGATCTGCGCCGGTTTCATGGGGGCCTCCCTGCTGCGCGGCTTCGCCGGTTACGGCCAAGCAGTCGCGTTGGCCAGTATCGGCAACAATCTGGTCGCGCGCTACCAGAAGCGTAGCTTCGACCATCTGATGAAGCTCGGCGTCAACTTCTTCAACGATACGCGTTCCGGTCGGCTGGCGGCACAGGTCAGCGAGAATGTCGGCGGCGTTCGCGATCTGCTGTCGCTGACACTGACCTCCATCAGCCGCGACGCGGTCACGCTGGTCGCTCTCGTCGGCGTGATGATCTATCAGGATCCGGTGTTGTCGCTCAGCTCGCTGCTGATCGGCCCTCCACTGATCTGGGCCGTCGTCTATATCACCCGCCGACTGCGGCGTATCAACCGGGAATCCGTCCTGATCAATTCGCGGCTGAACGGGTCCGTGCAGGAAGCCACGCAAGGCATCGCCATCGTCAAGGCCTTCACCTTGGAGGCCGAGCTGGCGCGCCGCATCGGCATCATGGCGGACACGGCCGAGCAGCGTAACAACAAGATCGCCCGCGTCTCGGAGCGGCTGTCGCCGATTTCCGAGATTCTGGGCGGTCTCGCCATCACCTCCGTACTTGCCTATTCCGGCTACCGGGCGTTGTATCTTGGGCAGCCGCCGGGCGCGGTTTTCTCCTTCATCACCGCGCTGATCATGGCTTACGATCCGGCAAGACGCCTGGCGCGCACACAGGTGGGCATGGAACGTGCCCTGGTCAACGCGCGCATGATCTACGAGTTGCTCGACCTGGAGCCGAAACAGGGCGACGCACCCGATGCCGTCGAGGCGAGGATCACCACCGGCGAGGTGCGTTTCGACAATGTGACGTTCGGCTACAGCGCCGACATGCCGGTGCTTAGGGACCTGAGCTTTACCGCCGCGGCCGGCAAGGTGACGGCGATCGTCGGTGCGTCGGGCGCCGGCAAATCGACGCTGGTGGCCCTCTTGCAGCGCTTCTACGACGTCGACCGGGGCAGCATCGAGGTCGATGGCCAGGACATCTCGAAGGTAACCAAGCATTCGCTGCGGCAGTCGATCGCCTATGTGGCGCAGGCGCCCTATCTGTTCGAAGGCACGATCCGCGACAACATCCGCTACGGCCGTCTGTCGGCCACGGACGCCGAGATCGAGCAGGCGGCGAAACAGGCGGCAGCCGACGAGTTCATCCGCCAGCAGCCGCAAGGTTACGACACGCCGGTCGGCGAAGGCGGCTCGACCCTTTCCGGCGGCCAGCGCCAGCGCGTCTCGATCGCCCGCGCCATCGTGCGCCAGGCACCGATCCTGCTGCTCGACGAGGCGACATCGGCGCTCGACAACGAGGCGGAGGCGCGCGTCCAGGAAGCGCTGACCCAAGTCATGCAAGGCCGCACCACCATCGTCATAGCGCATCGGCTGTCGACGGTGGTCAATGCCGACCACATCATCGTGCTGGAAGAGGGACGGTTGGTCGAGGAAGGCACCCATGCGACGCTGATGGCCGACCCGGACAGCATCTATTCCCGCTTCCACCGCATCCAGGGCAAGAAGGGACTGGGGCTTGTCGAGGACCGCGAGCCGATCCAAACTCCGGTCCGGGCCACGCGTGCGAAGAAGACTGCTGTGAGGAGCACATGAGCGAAGCAGGCGATATGGGCCTGGTGG
>NZ_RZPH01000779.1:0-2918 GCF_004022825.1 Mesorhizobium sp. M7A.F.Ca.CA.004.04.2.1 | reverse complement strand
ACATAGTAGGGCGTGCGCTGTTCGAGGCAGAGGTGGCAGGGGATATAGCCGCCGAGATACTGGAAGCCGAGCGCCGAGCCAACGGTGGCGGCCATGGCGACGGCGAGGAACAAGGCGGTCAGCGTGCGCTGGCGTCCGGTGTCGGCATTCATGGTCGCTGTCATTTCAATCAGTCCGTCCGGCTCGCAATGGTTCTGTTCAGAACGCGTATTTGACCAGGATATAGAGCAAAATCAGGGCAGCCGCGCCGGCGCCGGCGATGAGGCCGAGGCGCTTTTCGATGAATTCGCGGATCGGTTCGCCATAATGGCGCAGCAGCCAGGCGAGCAGCAGGAAACGGCCACCGCGGGCTACGATCGCCAGCACCACGAACAACAGCAAATTGACGCCGATGACGCCGGACAGGATCGTCACCACCTTGATCGGCGGCAGGTGGGCAGCGCCCGACGTGATCAGCATCAGGACGATGAAGCCGATGCCTGCCCCTGCGCGCAGCGCTTCGAACTCGTCGTACTTGCCGTAGAATTCGAGGATCGGCCTCGCCACCGCGTCATAGGCGTAGTGGCCGATGAACCAGCCGGCGATGCCGCCCAGCACCGAGGCGACGGTGGCGATCAGCGCATAGCGGTAGGCGCGATCCGGCCGCGACAGCGCCATCGGCAGATAGAGCACGTCGGCCGGCACCAGGAACACCGAGCTTTCGACGAAGGCGATGAAGGCCAGCCACCATTCGGCGGATTTGCGGGCCGCCAGCGACAAGGTCCAGTCGTAAAGTCCGCGAAGCATCGGCACTCCTAATGCGTGTCGTTCCATTGCGCAGGCAGGTTGGGGTTAACGGCATGCACGCAACAAAGACCCAGAGCACGCCATCCGTCCCCGCAGACGTGCCGCGCTTTGATGCGCCGCCTGTCTAGAAAGATTTTCCGCGCTGCACAATGGCAGCCCCCTCACGAAATCGAAAGGCGCAGTTTGGTCGCATCTTGAGGGCGCCGGAGAATTGGCCAGTTGACGAACAGCCCTCCAACCGTATAGTCCCGCGCCATCCAGGCCGCCCGGCCTGAGCCCCTATGGCGGAATTGGTAGACGCGCTCGACTCAAAATCGAGTTCCGCAAGGAGTGCTGGTTCGATTCCGGCTAGGGGCACCATCCTTCACTCTTCGAGCTTCGGGTGGGACAATTTAGCCTGTGTTTGTTTTGGGATCCGCTTGTGCGCGGCAGCGCCGGCGTTGCGTTCCCGGTTGGCCTTTTGGTGTATCGTGGTCTGCTGTTTCCCATGCTAACGCTTGCCGGCCCTTGTTCGCCTGCAAGTGCCCCTTCAGGCTGATCGGCGCTTTTCGCTCAACAAAACTCGCAGATGCGGTAACGCCGCATGCGCCACCGCCTTGGGTGGTTGCGTGAACATGCAAGGCGGTTCCGCAGCGCCTAGAAGGCAGGTCTTTTGCCAATCCAATGTAATGGACCAACAACCGCCGCAGACACGCGGGGCAATATTGATATTGTTCGGGTAGGCGTAATAGCCGATCGGCGTTGGACCGAAAACGACACAACACGGCGTCCCTACACAGCTTGCGATATGAACAAGCCCTCCCTCCATGTCGAAATGCATGGACGAGTTCGCAAGAACGGAGGTGATTTGCGGCTGTGTTGTCTTGGAAGAAAGGTTGTAGTCGGCCGAACTGAGGGTGCCTCCTACCACGCCGACTTGGACAACCGGAAGATCCGGCAACTGCGCCTTCACCTCTTTCACGACATCATCCAAGAACGGATAATCTCGCGTAGCTCGAGGGCGACCCGACTCCTCGCTGAAGGAATTATGGACGGTAATGTAGGGTTTATGGTCCAGTCCCAAGCTTTGAACCAAGGACGCATCCTCAGGTAACGGATATTGATGGCCGCCAAAGGGCACACCGCTGACATGGTTCAGAAAGGTGTCTCGCCTCACGTTCTGAAATTGGGCTACAAGTGCTGGATGGAAGTCCAAATGAGGATGCGCATCGATCGCATGCGAAAACATCTTCCGATAGGGTGCGATGCTTTGCAGCATTGCTGAAAGCGCCGGCCACCGTTCGGCAGCGGCAGAACTCATGTGCACAAGATCTACGGTGTGTGTGAGCTGCAGGACAAGAAGATATCGATGCGTGACCCACGTAAATACGCGTTTCGGAGCTTCAATGAAAGTTACATCCGGGAGAGGCTCGTAGAGCCAGCCCATTCCGCCCGTTACGGAATAGACGTCGATCTTTGCGCGGCCAAAGTGGCTCAGCAGATCGCGAATAAACCGGACGGCCACGATATGGTCGCCCATGCCGCCTGTTACACGAATGGCAATGCTGTCTCGTCGTTCTACGTTGATCGCTAGATGAAGTGCTAACGCCGCATTCTTGAAGCCGTTGCGCGTCCTGCGTGAGAAGCGCGTAAGGCCTCGATCTTGCCTACTCATGGCGATTCCTAAGCTTTGACGTTGAACATTCTTCCAGACGGTATCTACGCCGCCGCCGCTCCAGATGCTATCCAAGGGCATGGAGCGCTCGGCGATGCAATGATCGAGCCGGGACTGATGGCGAGGAGACCTGCGGCAGCCATTTCATTTTTCATGGCTCGGAATCCTCGCTCTGGCAGGGATCAAGACGCTTGCTGAGGGCATCCACAGACAGGACAACCGTTGGAATGCACTCGACGTTTCGACGGCCTCGAGTTCGGTGTGCCAGAAGGGCGGCGGCGTCATGCCGATCACCAACACGTCCGTCGGCTCGGCGTGGCCACCTGCGTACCGATATGCCTCAGCAGGCGGTCAAGACGCTTTGCGCGTCCCGCCGGTGGGGCCGCCGTCATTGGCCGCGCCGATCTCGCCAGCCGCCAGCAATTCGTCGAATGTCCGTTCGAGATCGGCATTGTCATCGGCTGCCCGTCCGCTGGGG
>NZ_RZPH01000778.1:0-2919 GCF_004022825.1 Mesorhizobium sp. M7A.F.Ca.CA.004.04.2.1 | reverse complement strand
CTGTCCTTCATCGTCACCGGCGTCGCCTGGAAATGGTTTCTCGATCCCGGCCTCGGCCTCGAGCAGACCTTGCATCAATGGGGCTGGACGAGCTTCCATTTCGACTGGATCAAGAACAAGGATTTCGTCATCTACACGGTGGTCATTGCCGGCGTCTGGCAGGCCTCCGGCTTCATCATGGCGATGTTCCTGGCCGGCCTGCGCGGCATCGACGGCGAGATCATGAAGGCGGCGCAGATCGACGGCGCCACCACCTTCCAGCTCTACCGCCGCATCGTCATCCCGCTGCTGCGGCCGATCTTCCTGTCGGCTTTCATCGTGCTCGCGCATCTCGCCATCAAGTCCTACGATCTCGTGGTCGCACTGACCAGCGGCGGGCCCGGTGGATCGGCCTGGCTGCCGTCCAACTTCATGTATGAGTACACGTTCAAGCGCAACGAAATGGCCGTCGGCTCGGCCAGTGCGGTGATCATGCTGATGACCATCGTCGCAATCATCGTGCCCTATCTCTATTCGGAACTGCGGGAGAAGCCGCGATGAGCGCCTTCACCACTCCCGCCCGCCAGGCCTCCGGCGGCGTCAACGCCAGGGTCATCAACCGCATCGTCATCTACGGGCTGCTGGCGCTGTTTGCGCTATTTTATCTGATGCCGCTGTTCGTCATGCTGGTGACCTCGTTCAAGACCATGGACGAGATCCAGAACGGCAACATGCTGGCGCTGCCCAGGGCACCGACCTTCGATCCCTGGCTGAAGGCCTGGGGCGAGACCTGCGTCGGCCTCACCTGCGCCGGCATCAAGGGCTATTTCTGGAACTCCATCAAGATGGTGGTCCCGGCTGTGCTGATCTCGACGATGCTCGGCGCGCTCAACGGCTACGTGCTGACCAAATGGCGTTTCCGCGGCGCAACGCTGGTGTTCGGGCTGATGCTGTTCGCCTGCTTCATTCCGTTCCAGTCGGTGCTGCTGCCGATGGCGACCATCCTCGGCAGCCTCGGCCGCTTCGGCGTCACGCTGCAGAATGCAACGGGAACCAGCTTTGGGCTCGGCAATCCGACCGTCAATCTGGTTTTCGTCCACGTCGTCTACGGCATCGGCTTCACCACGCTGTTCTTCCGCAACTACTACGAGGCGTTCCCCACCGAACTGGTCAAGGCGGCACAGGTCGACGGCGCATCCTTCTTCCAGATCTTCCGCCGCATCATGCTGCCGAACTCGATGCCGATCTTCGTCGTCACCGTTATCTATCAGTTCACCAACATCTGGAACGACTTCCTGTTCGCCTCGGCTTACGCCGGCACTGGCGACGCGATGCCTATGACGGTGGCGCTCAACAACGTCGTCAACACGTCGACCGGCGTCGTCGAATACAACGTCAACATGGCCGCCGCGATGATCGCGGCACTGCCCACCCTTCTCGTCTATGTGCTCGCCGGCCGCTATTTCGTGCGCGGTCTGATGGCGGGCGCCGTCAAAGGATAATCCGATGGCTTTTCTGGAAATTGATGGTTTGAGGAAGCGCTTCGGCCAGGTCGAGATCCTGAAGGGGATCGATGTCGAGCTCGAGAAAGGCGGCTTCCTGGTGCTGGTCGGCCCTTCCGGCTGCGGCAAGTCGACCTTGCTCAACACCATCGCCGGCCTGGAGACGATCACCTCGGGCGAAATCCGGGTCGACGGCCGCACCATCAACGATCTGCATCCTTCCAAGCGCGACATCGCCATGGTTTTCCAGAGCTACGCGCTCTACCCCAACATGACGGTGGCCGGAAACATCTCCTTCGGCATGGAGATGCGCGGCGTGCCGGCGGCGGAGCGCCAGAAGGCCATCGACAAGGTGGCCAAGGTGCTGCAGATCGGCCACCTCTTGCAGCGCAAGCCGAGCCAGCTTTCCGGCGGCCAGCGCCAGCGCGTCGCCATGGGCCGGGCGCTGGTGCGCGACCCAAAACTGTTCCTGTTCGACGAGCCCTTGTCCAACCTCGACGCCAAGCTGCGTGTTGACATGCGCATCGAAATCAAGCGCCTGCATGCCACCACCGGCACCACCATCGTCTACGTCACACACGACCAGATCGAGGCGATGACGCTGGCCACCAAGATCGCGGTCATGCGCGATGGCGAGGTGCAGCAGTTCGGTACGCCGGCCGAAATTTACAACAACCCGAGCAATCTCTTCGTCGCCGATTTCATGGGCTCGCCGGCGATGAACCTGATCCCGGCGACGATCGGCACGTCAGGCAACGCGCTGTCCGTCGTGCTGCAGCGCGAAGCACGAGAGCCGATCTCGCTGCCGATGGCCAATGCACCGGCCGGCCTGTCGGCATTCCAGGGCAAACCGATCATCTTCGGTGTCCGCCCCGAAGCCCTGACCGATCCGGAAGGTGCCGAGCGCAACGCCTCGCACATCGCAACCGCCGACTGTCACATCGAGGTCGTCGAACCGGCCGGCTCGGACACTTTCGCCGTCACCAATCTCGGCGGCAAGGGCGTGGTGGCGCGGCTGCGCGCCGACGCCAACATCCAGCCGGGCACCAACACGCCGCTTGCCTTCAACCTGACCAAGGCGGTGTTCTTCGACCCGGCGACCGAGACCCGTATTCGCTAATGTATGTCGCCCAAAAGTGGATCCGGTTTTGGGGCAACGACATGCATCAAAACAAAAAACTAAAGCGCGTCGGGACGCGATTTAGGCCATGACAAATCCGGACATCGTCATCATCGGCTCCGGCATCGGCGGCGCTACGATCGCTTCCGGCCTTGCCGGCAGCGGCGCCTCGATCCTGATGCTGGAGCGCGGCGAGCCGTTGCCGGCGACGCCGCACGCGCGCGACACGCGCTCGATCTTCGTCGACGGCCATTACAGGCCGAAGGAGATGTGGCGTGAGGCCGGCGGCGCCGCCTTCAACCCCGGCAATTATTACTA
>NZ_RZPH01000777.1:0-2927 GCF_004022825.1 Mesorhizobium sp. M7A.F.Ca.CA.004.04.2.1 | reverse complement strand
AATATTGGCGGCATCGCCAGCCATGACGCTGGCCCCTATGTCTGGCCGTGACAGGCCCTGCGCTTTCGACTATCGCTTTTGCCATGACGCTGCCGACCGATCCCGCCGAAAACCTCGCCGCCCTTATCCGTTGCGCTTCGGTGACGCCCGCTGAGGGCGGCGCGCTGACCGCGCTGGAGACGATGCTCAAACCGCTCGGCTTCCTGGTCGATCGGCCGGTGTTTTCCGAAGACGGCACGCCCGATATCGAAAACCTATATGCAAGGCGCTCCGGCAATGGCCCGCATCTGATGTTCGCCGGACACACTGACGTGGTGCCTGTCGGCGACGAAGCCGCCTGGACGCATCCGCCTTTCGCCGCCGAGATCGCCAATGGCGAGATGTATGGCCGCGGCGCCGTCGACATGAAGGGCGGCATTGCCTGTTTCATCGCCGCCGTGGCGCGCCATGTCGAGGCCAATGGCGGTCCGAAAGGGTCGGTCTCGCTGCTGATCACCGGCGACGAGGAAGGCCCGGCCATCAACGGCACGGTGAAGCTGCTCGAATGGGCGGCTTCGCGGGGCGAGAAATGGGATGCCTCTGTCGTCGGCGAGCCGACCAATCCGGACGCTCTCGGCGACATGATCAAGATCGGCCGCCGCGGCTCGATGTCCGGCGCGGTCACCGTCAATGGCCGCCAGGGCCATGTCGCCTATCCCCTGCTTGCCGACAATCCGGTGCGCGGGCTGATGAGCCTGGTCGACGCCTTGCTGCATCCGGTTTTCGACAAGGGGACCAGGGATTTCCAGCCGACCAATCTGGAGATCACCTCCATCGATGTCGGCAACCCCGCCACCAATGTCATTGCGGCCAAAGCGACCGCGACCTTCAACATCCGCTTCAACGACACCTGGACGGACGAGACCCTGCAGGCCGAGATCCACAACCGGCTCGACCAGGCGGCCAGGCGCAGGAAGTACCGGCAGGGCAAGAAGACGCCGGTCGACTACGAGCTCGTCTGGCGCGACCGGCCGAGCCATGTCTTCCTGACCCGCGACGACAGGCTTATCGAAACGCTGCGCGGCTCGATCAAGTCGGCGGTCGGCAAGGAGCCGACGCTGTCGACCTCCGGTGGAACGTCCGACGCGCGTTTCATCAAGGACTATTGTCCGGTGGTCGAGTTCGGGCTGGTCGGCAAGACAATGCATATGGTCGACGAGCGCGTCGCCATTGCCGATTTGGAAACGCTGACGCAAATCTACCAGCGCTTCATAGAAGACTGGTTCGGACAGGGCTGAACAGCATGCTTTCGGCGGACGAAACCCAAGCTTCGCTGACGGGCGCCTGGCGATTGATGCTCGGCAAGGCCGACGGCCTGCGCCTGCTCGACCTGTCGGCCGACGGCTTCTGGAATTCCTTCTTCGCCATTGTCGTTGCTGCACCGGCGCTGATCGTCGGCTGGGTCGGCATCGCCAACGAACTCGGCGATCCCGACGCCTTCGCGGGCCGCTTCAGCATGCTGGTGCGCCTGGCGACGGTCGACATCGGCTCCTGGGTGCTGCCGCTGATTGCGCTCGCCCTGATCGCGCCGCGCGCCGGCATAGGCGGCCGCTTCGTCCACTACGTCGTCGCCAGCAACTGGGCTTCGGCCATCACCGCCTGGCTGATGCTGCCCTCGGCGCTGATCCGGCTTTTCCTGTCGTCCGCAAGCCAGGCTGCGAGTCTTGTGTCGCTGTTCCTGTTTGCCCTGTCGATGGTGCTGACCTGGCGCATGACCAACGCCACGATCGGCAGGGGCGCATCGGTCGGCACCGCCGTTTTCGTCGGCATGTTCATCGCCTCGCTGCTGGTGCTGTTCGGCCTGCAGACGCTGCTCGGCATCACCGTGCCGGACGATGCCGGAGTTCAGAGCCTGTCCGGGCTCGTCTCGACTGGATAATCGACACCGGTGAGAAACAGCCCGTCGGGTGGCGCCACCTGTCCGCAGGCGGCGCGGTCGTGCGCCTCGAGCGCCGTTTTCAGGTCGGCCGCAGTCCAGCCGCCGTCGCCGACGCGCTTGAGCGAGCCGACCATCGAACGTACCTGATTGTGCAGGAACGAGCGCGCCGAAGCCCTGACCTCGATCATGTCGCCCTGTCGGCTCACATCGAGCCGTTCCAGCGTCCTGATCGGGCTGTTGGCCTGGCACTGGGTCGAGCGGAAGGTGGTGAAATCATGCCGTCCCAGCAGGACTTTCGCCGCTTCGTGCATGGCGCCGGCGTCGAGCCGCTTCGGCACCCACCAGACCTTGCCCTTGTCGAGCGCGGCCGGGGCACGGCGGTTCAGGATGCGGTAGAGATAGTGGCGGCCGATGGCCGAGAAGCGGGCGTCGAAGCTGTCGGAGACGACCGTCGCTTTCAGGATGGCGATGCGCGCCCCGGCCGCCTGCAGATGGGCGTTGACTGCATCGCGCACCTTGTCGCCCGGCCACGCCTTGGCGAGGTCGGCATGCGCCACCTGCGCGGTCGCATGGACGCCGGCATCGGTGCGGCCGGCGGCGCGCAGCCGGATCGCTTCGCCGCAGAATTTTTCGATCGCCCGCTCGATCGCCTGTTGCACCGAAGGCTGATCCGCCTGGTGCTGCCAGCCGGCAAACAGACTGCCATCATATTCGATGTCGAGGCGAAAACGCGGCATGCCGGGCGGCTATACGCTCTCGCCTACGCGGCGAGAGCGGTGAAGGCGGAGGCGTAGACCAGTGTGCCGGCCTCAGGCGCGTCGCCCCAGGCCAGCGCCTGCAGCGCTTCGCCCTGGTATTCGCTCTCGAAGTTCTCGGCACGCGTGTGGCTATATCCGAAACGCCCGTAATAGATGGGGTCGCCGAGCACCACGGCCAGCGTTTCGCCGGCATCCCTGAGGCGGATATGCGCCTCGCGGATCAGCGCGCCGCCGATGCCGCTGCCATGGAA
>NZ_RZPH01000776.1:0-2933 GCF_004022825.1 Mesorhizobium sp. M7A.F.Ca.CA.004.04.2.1 | reverse complement strand
GGCTTCACCGGCAAGATGGCGATCCATCCCGACCAGGTGCCGGTCATCAACGCCGCCTTCACGCCGTCGGCCGAGGCCGTGAGACAATCGGCAGCAATCGTCGCCGCGTTCGCGGCAGCGGGAAATCCCGGCGTCGTCGGCATTGACGGCAAGATGTTCGACCGACCGCACCTGCGGCTAGCCGAGCGGCTTCTGGCGCGGGCAAAGGCGGCAGGTGTTTCCGCCTGAGCGCCTGCTACCAAACCAATGGGATCAGGCGGTAACGGACCCGGGCCACATAGTCGTCATAGCCGCGCAGGCCGGTGCGAAGCGTCTTCTCTTCAATGAAGGTGCGGATGGCCAGGAGAACGACGATCACGAGTACCGACGCCAGCCCCCACCAGGAACCAAGCAGAAGTGCAGTGCCGGCGAAGAAAAGAATGGCGCCGGCGTACATCGGATGGCGGACGTAGCTGTAAGGCCCCGTGGAGATCACACGTTGTCCGCGTTCATCCTGGATCTTCACCACGGGCGCCGCGAAACTGTTCTCCAGCATCGTCAGATAGCAGATCCAGATTCCGAGCAGCAGGACGAGCGCGCCGACCACCTGCACCCAGACGGGAACCACGGACCAGCCGAAACGGACGTCGAATCCCATGAATATCTGCGAACCAAAGATGGCGAGCAGTAGTATGGACAGCAGGACCTTGTCGGCCGTGTCCTGATTCTTCTGGATAGGAGAACTCAACCGCTCATTCATCAGGCCGGGATCGCGCCTTGCCAGCGCCACGCCCAAGGTGAGACTGAGCCCCACCATCCCCACCAGATAGACCCAGGCCCCCGGCCAGCGCAGCGTGCCGGCCGACAGGAAGAGCAAGGCGCCCATGGCGCCAAACCAGACGAATGTTTGGAGGACCAATTTCGCGATCATGATCGACCTTTCATGATATCCGCTCACTGCACTGGCAATTTCAGACCATTGGTCTACCATACCGACCATCGGTCTGTAATTCAAGCGAACTGTGCAGAAGGTTCATCATGCCCCGTGTCATCAAGCATCCAGAGTTCAGGCGAGAAGAGCTTCTGGACCATGCCCAGACCCTTTTCCTGACGCAGGGCTATGACAAAGCGAGCCTCAACGACGTGATTGCGTCCGCCGGCGTCTCGAAGGGCGCCTTCTATCACTACTTCCCCTCCAAGGAGGCTCTTCTGGAAGCATTGGCCCATCGCTTTGCAAGACAGGCACTGGCTGGGGTGCAGGACATAATCGACGATCCGGACCTAGACCCGCTTGGCCGCCTGAATGGCCTGCTCAGCCAGTCGCGGCGGGCAAAGATCGAGACCGCGCCCGAAGCTTGGACTCTTTTCGAGACGATGTTTCGGCCTGAGAATCTGGTGCTTTTCCACCGTATCAATCTGGCCGCCAGCGCGTCGTTTTCACCTCTGCTGGTCAAGATCATCAGGCAAGGGATCGAAGACGGCACTTTCAGGACCTTCGATCCGGAAGGTGTTGCCGACATCGTCATGCAATTCGGCATGGCCACGCATGACGTCGTTGCCAAGGCAATTGCCGGCGGCAGCGACGCCGACATGGAGATCGCGATCGAGGCCCTGGAGAAACGCGTCAGGCTCTACGAGATCGCTCTCGACCGCATACTGGGCCTGCCCGATGGAAGCATCCGGATCGGCGAGCCCGGCTATGTGCGCACCGTCATGACGGCCAGGCGGCGAAAGAGTGCCGGCAAGGCGCTGGCCAAGCCTGATATCTAGTCCTTGTCCCAGCGCGGCCGGCGCATCGAAAACACCTCGTCGACGCTGGCATAATCCATATAGCCGAGACGGGCGACATTGCCGGCCTTGGTGATGTCGAACAGGCCGTCTGTCAGGAAGGCGTCGTCGATGTGCACGCCGACCACTTCACCGGCAACAATCACAGCGCTTGTCGGCGATCCGTCCAGCGCCTTTGGCCGAAAGACTTCCGTCACCCGGCATTCGAGCGCGGCCGGCGCTGCCGCCACGCGCGGCGGCGCCACCAGCCGAGACGGCGCCATGGCAAGATCGGCATAGACGAACTCGTTGACGCCGCGCGGAGCATTGACCGATGTGCGGTTCATCTTCTCCGCGAGATCGCGGCTGACGAGATTGGCGACGAACTCGCCGGTTTCCTGGGCGAAGGAGGCGCTGTCCTTCTCGCCTTCGGAGGAGAACCAGACGATGAAAGGCCGCGTAGAAACGGCATTGAAGAAGGAGTATGGCGCGAGATTGACCTCGCCTGCCCTGTTCAGTGTCGAAATCCAGCCGATCGGACGCGGCGCCACGATCGCCTTCGAAGGGTCATGCGGCAGGCCGTGGCCCTTTGAGGGTTCGTAGAACATTCAGCCCGCCCACGGTCCCGAATAGTCACTGTACAGCTTTGCCGGATCGGGCCGGGGCCGCTCCGGTGCCGGGCCGGCATAGGAGCCGATATGGATGAAGCCGATGACCCGCTCCTGCGGCGCCAGCCCCAGCAGCGCCCTGCCCTCCGGCACATCCGAATACCAGTTGCTGATCATGTTGGTGCCATAGCCCAGCGCATTCGCTGCTATCATCAGGTTCATCGCCGCCATGCCGCCCGACAGGAACATTTCCCATTGCGGGATTTTTGGATTGTCCCTGGGGATCGAAACGACGCCGATCACCAGTGGCGCGCGCGAGAATCGCGCCAGTTCCTGGTTGCGGCGGCCTTCGGACAAGGGACCTTCCCGCTGCTCTGCAAGCGCTGCCAGTTGGCTGCCGATCTCGACGCGGGCGTCGCCACGGTAGAGGATGAAGCGCCAGGGCTCCAACCGGCCATGGTCGGGCACCCGGGAGGCAGCGGCGATCATCGTGGCGATCTCCGCATCGCTCGGCGCCGGCTCCTTCAAATCGGGGATCGGTGCGGAGTTTCGGGTGAGCAGGAAGTCGATGATCGGCGA
>NZ_RZPH01000775.1:0-2934 GCF_004022825.1 Mesorhizobium sp. M7A.F.Ca.CA.004.04.2.1 | reverse complement strand
CGGCATGACCCGCCGGGACATCCTGCGCTTCGTAGTGATCCCCCAAGGAATCCTGTTCGCAATACCCGCACTGATGGGCTTTGCCATTCTCATCTTCCAGGCGACGGCCCTTACATACACGATCGCCATCCCCGAACTTCTGGCGCGCGCCTATCGCGTGGGTGCGGCCACCTACCTCTACCTCGATGTCCTGATCTTGGCGGGCCTGTTCTATCTCGCCATCACCGTCCCGTTCGGGTGGCTGGTCTCGTACACCGAACGTAGGCTGGGCAGCCATCTCGGCTGACCTGCAATCAAAAACCATCAATGTCAGAGGAGAGCACAGTGAAAAATTGGAGTAAGATTATCTCGGCCGCGGCCATTGCTACGGCCTTGGGTGCCAGCGTCGCGTCCGCACAGGATTGCAAGCCGCAGCACGTTTTCGAAACCGTGTCAGCGGGCAAACTCACAGTCGCGCTTACCAACACCGCTCCGTATTCGCTCGAAAAAGACAGCGGCATCGCGGGTATCGACGGCGATCTCGTGAAGCGTTTTGCCAAGGAGAACTGCCTGGAGATCGCTTATGAGATCTTCACATATCCAGGCGCGGTTTCCGCAGTTCAGTCGCGGCGCGCGGACATCGCGCTTGGCGGCTTCTATCGTACCGCCGCCCGCGCGAAGGTCGTCGCTCTGTCTACGCCGGTCTATCTCGACCAACTGTCCGTCACCTCGACCAACGGCATTGATACTGTCGATGGTCTGCTGGGCAAGAAGGTCGGCACCGTTGAAGGATATTTATGGGTCCAGGACATGGAGAAGCTTTACGAAGGCTCCAAGACCTATCCGTCGTCGCTGAACCTCGCGCAGGACCTTCATGCCGGTCGTATTGAGGCGGCGCTCGACGGCTTCGGCTCCGCTGTCATTCAGAACGAAGGACAGAATTATAAGGTAAATGCGCTGAAACAAGATCCGCGCATCGATGCGACCATGAACCCGTCGCAGACCGCCTTCCTGCTGGACAAGAGCAACGAGGATCTTGCGAAGGCCGTTGACACGTCCCTAGAAGCTTACCGCAAGGATGGCGCGATCGCGGAAGCGCTCAAGGCTTACGGGCTGGATCCGTCAGCCGCAGATGTCGGTGGCGCCCGCGTCATCGAGTAAGCCGCTGGTATGAAGGGCCGCTCCGCCTGTGCCTCCCGTTTTTAGGAAGAAAACCGAGCGAGGCGGGCGGCCTGGACGTTTGCTGCGCGGCTGCGATCCGAGCGTGTGCTAAATGCCTGCCGTCGACTACGTCGCCGCCGATGCCTACATCAATTCGGACGACACTGGCGACTGTCAGCTCGCCGACCTCATCCAAGGCGAGGAGCTTCCCTCGCTTTACGCCCGTTCCTGCTGTGCAGAGCAGTGCCGCTGGCTCGCACCTTGGCTATAGAGCTTCTATCAACGCGCAGTGTGCATGATCGCATCTGTGGGGCGCGGGAGGTTTCGAGGGGAACACGATCTGGCATTTGAAGTTTGCTCCTAGGGCAGCGCCTGCTTTGACGAGCTTCGCCAACTCAAGTCTTGCGCCCTTCCGAGAGAAGATTGTCGCCGGTAGTGACGAAGAGCGCGAAAACTTATTGCGCAAGCTTGACTGCGGCGCTGGCGCACCGGCGGAAGTCTGCTGTTCGGGCTTCGTGCTGGCCGTTGCTCGCGCCAACCGTGGCTAAGTTCGCCGTCCCATCCACTCTTCACGCCGTTCAGCATCGAACGCCTGCCGACCCTTCGCGGCCCATAGATCTCGTGCATGCTCGCCTTCAGCGCTCTGCAATTTGTCGGCCGCCTATCCCGCTGGTTGCCTTTGCCAACGAGGCCAAGCCTCTTCAGGGCGATCCGCGCGAGATCAACCGGTTCGACCTTGACGGGCAGCCCGTGCACCGCAACGGCATGAGCCAGAATGAGTTTTACGAAACCGATGTCGATGCCTAGCGTCATCGGTCCAGCACCTTGGGCAGCCCGGTCACGGCCGAAACGAATGAGCCGTTCGCGATCGAGAGCCGCGATGTTGCACTTGCCGAGATGTCTTTGGAGCATAGCGAGGGCTGCGGCCTTGGAGCGGCGAGGGGACTTGCCTATATCGCACATGTCGTCGATATGAAGGTCGATGAGTTCGCCGAAGGTTTTCAGGCGCGCTGTTCGAGACTTTGCCGGTGTCTCACCGCGATCGACTTGGCGCTCGGTTTCGTCGCCCAGCGGCGTGCGTCGTCTCGGCGCAGGAAGGTTTCGCTGACGTAGCGACCTTTGCGACGGACTTGGACACGCCAGGACCCGGACGAGAGCTTTGTGTAGGTGGCCATTTTTTCGTGTGCGCTCCGTGTGCACTGAGAGATCGAAACGTGGCGAAAAAGGGTCGTATTCTGGCGTAAATTGTGTGCACTTGGCACGTTCTAACGATTTGATGTTAAACAAAAAATGCTGCAAAATCAATATCATAGGCTATCTGTGGCCCCGATGATGGACTGGACGGACCGGCATTGCCGGTTCTTCCACCGCCAGCTGACAAGCCATGCGCTGCTTTATACCGAGATGGTGGTGGCCGACGCGGTCATCCATGGCGCGCGCGAGCGGCTGCTCGGCTTCGATGCGGTGGAACATCCGGTCGCGCTGCAGCTCGGCGGCTCGGATCGTGAAAAGCTCGCCGAGGCTGCCCGCATTGGCGAGGCCTTTGGCTATGACGAGATCAACCTCAATGTCGGCTGTCCGTCAGACCGCGTCCAGTCGGGCACGTTCGGTGCCTGCCTGATGAAAGTGCCGGACCTCGTCGCCGGCTGCGTCGCGGCGATGAAAGCGGCGGTGAAGATCCCCGTGACCGTTAAATGCCGCATCGGCGTCGACGAGCAGGATCCGGAGCCGGCCCTGGATGCGCTGACGGATGGGGTTTTCGATGCCGGCGCCGACGCATTGTGGGTGCATGCA
>NZ_RZPH01000774.1:0-2937 GCF_004022825.1 Mesorhizobium sp. M7A.F.Ca.CA.004.04.2.1 | reverse complement strand
GCCATGGCTCGCTCGAATGGGCGGTGACCTGGTTCGGCGGCGACGGCTTCATCAATTCCTACTGCAACACCATCCCGACCGGCGAAGGCGGCACCCACGAAGCCGGCTTCCGCAACGTGCTGACGCGGGGCCTGCGCGCCTATGCCGATCTCGTCGGCAACAAGCGCGCCTCGATCGTGACCTCGGAAGACGTCATGATCTCGGCGGCGGGCATGCTGTCGGTGTTCATCCGCGAGCCGGAATTCGTCGGCCAGACCAAGGACAGGCTGGCGACGATCGAGGCAATTCGAATTGTCGAGACCGCGATCCGCGATCCGTTCGACCATTGGCTGGCCGACAATCCGCAGGAAGCCTCGAAGCTGCTCGAATGGGTGATCGCGCGCGCCGACGAGAGGGTGCGCCGACGGCAGGAAAAAGAGGTGTCGCGCAAGAGCGCGGTGCGCAAACTGCGGCTGCCGGGCAAGCTCGCCGATTGCACGCAGAATGCCGCGGCCGGCGCTGAACTGTTCATCGTCGAAGGTGACTCGGCCGGCGGCTCGGCCAAGCAGGCGCGCGACCGCGCCAGCCAGGCCGTCCTGCCGCTGCGCGGAAAAATCCTCAACGTCGCCAGCGCCGGCAACGACAAGCTCGCCGGCAACCAACAGATTTCGGACCTGATCCAGGCGCTCGGCTGCGGTACGCGTTCGAAGTACCGCGATGAGGATCTGCGCTACGACCGCGTGATCATCATGACCGACGCTGATGTCGACGGCGCCCACATCGCCTCGCTGCTGATCACCTTCTTCTATCAGGAGATGCCGGCACTTGTGCGTGGCGGCCATCTCTACCTAGCGGTGCCGCCGCTTTACTCGATCAGGCAAGGCGGCAAGGTCGCCTATGCCCGCGACGACGCGCACAAGGACGAGCTCCTGCGCACCGAATTCACCGGGCGCGGCAAGGTCGAACTCGGCCGCTTCAAGGGCCTGGGCGAGATGATGGCGGCCCAGCTCAAGGAAACCACCATGGATCCGAGGAAGCGCACGCTGCTCAGGATCGACGTGATCGACGCCGAGGCGGCGACCAAGGACGCCGTCGATGCGTTGATGGGCACCAAGCCGGAAGCCCGCTTCCGCTTCATCCAGGAACGCGCCGAATTCGCCGAGACGGAAGTGCTGGATATCTAGCCATCAGCCGGTTTAGCTTGCGCTTCTGATATGGAGACCAGCGTGTGATTGCGGCACGGCTGAAAGGCTATTTCGAAACCAGTTTGACCGACCTGACGCAACCGACGCGCTCGGACTGGATTTTCGCTCTTCGCACCGTTTCAGCCGGCCTGATAGCGCTGCTGGCCGCCTACGCCCTAAAACTCGACCACCCGCAATGGGCCATGATGACGGTGTTCATCGTCGCCCAGCCGGTTGCCGGCATGGTGCTGGCGAAGGGCTTCTACCGGCTGCTCGGCACGCTGGTCGGCGGCGTCGCGGCGATCGGCATCACCACCGTATTCGGCACCAACCCCTGGGTGCTGGTGACGGTGCTTGCCGTCTGGATCGGCATCTGCACCTTCGTCTCGTCGCTGCTGCGCAATCCGGAAGCCTATGGCGCCGCGCTCGCCGGCTACACCGCAATGATCATCGGCCTGCCCGCCTTCGGACAACCGCATCTCGTCGTCGACCTCGCGGTCGCGCGATGTGCCGAGATCGTGCTTGGCATTGTCTGCGCCGGCCTGACCAGCCGCCTGATCCTGCCAAAACTGGCCAGCGACGCCATCGTCTCGCGCCTGAAACGCTGTATCCTTGATCTTGCCACCTATGCCGGCGGTGCGTTCTCCGGCGGCGACCCGGCAACGCTGTCCACGCTGCACCGAAAGCTGATCACTGATGCCCAGACGCTCGGCGAGATGCGCGCCTATGCCAGGCTCGAGGCGCCGAGCTTCGCGCCGCGCGCCCATCCAGTCCGTCGCACCATCGGACAGCTGCTCTCGGCCCTGTCGGCGGCACGCGCGCTGCATTCGCACGCCGCCCCGAAGAATGCGGCGCTCATCCCGGTGCGCTCGGAACTGCAGTCGCTGGTCAGCGAGCTGGCGACCAAGCCCGGCGCGCTGGACGATACGGCGCTGTGGGTGGCTCGGCTCGATGCGATTTCCGGAAACGCCCGGCAAATGCCAGATGCCTCGACCGACCAGGGCGACGACAGGGTCGGCACCATCACCCGCCTGACCATCGCCGCCGATTTCGCCGAGGCGCTCAAGCAGGTGCTGCGCGGCCTCGACGCCCTGCGCGCGCCTGCCACGCGCCTGGCCAGGGGCAGCAGGCAGCCTGCGCTGGTGGTGCATCGCGATTACGCCGGCGCATCGCGTAACGCCTTGCGCGCTGCCCTTGCCACGCTGCTGGTCGCGGCTTTCTGGTTGACGACGAAATGGTCGGAAGCGGCCGGCACGGTCATCCTCGTTGCTGTCGTATCGAGCCTGTTTGCTGCTCGCCCCGACCCTGTGCAGGTCGCCTGGGGTTTCTTCAAGGGAACGCTGCTCGCTTTGCCCTTTGCCTTTCTCGTCGGCCAGATCGCGCTGCCCGCTTTGCCGGGCTTCGGCTGGTTCATGCTGTTTGTCGTGCCCATTCTTGTACCGACGGCGCTGGCCATGGCCAATCCACGCTATGTCGGCGTGGCGACGGCCTTCGCCATCAACTTCCTCGCCTTCCTGAGCCCGCACCAGGCGATGACCTACGATCCCGTACCCTTCTTCGCCGGGTCGGCGTCGATCCTGGTCGGCATCCTGCTGGCGATCGGTGTCTTCATCGTCGTGCTGCCAGCCGATCCGTGGCTCGCGGCCAACCGGATCGTGCGCGCCATGCGCGAGGATCTGGCGCGGCTTTGCCTGCATGAGCGGGTGCCGAGGCGGTCGGCCTTCGAGAGCCTCGCCTACGACCGCATCAACCAGCTGATGCCGCTGGTGCAGAA
>NZ_RZPH01000773.1:0-2942 GCF_004022825.1 Mesorhizobium sp. M7A.F.Ca.CA.004.04.2.1 | reverse complement strand
CGACGGCATCGGCGCGTTCATCCTGCTGGTGGCCGTGCCCGCGGGCCTGGCACTGATGCTGACCATCTTCGATCTCATCAACCTTTTCCCGACGCACTTGTGGTGGCATGCGCTCACCGCTCCCGACACATCCGATCCAGCGCAGTTGCTGTATCGCTATGCCTTCCTCCCGCGTGTCGCCGTCAGCATGCTGGCCGGCGCGGCACTTGGTCTCGCCGGTGTCGTCATGCAGCATGTGCTGCGCAACCCGCTGGCCGAGCCGACCACGATCGGCACCAATGCCGGAGCGAGCCTCGCATTGGCGGCCGCCACCCTCTACGCACCATGGTTGCTGGAAGGTGGCCGCGAAGGCGTGGCGCTGGCTGGCGGCGCGCTCGCCACATCAGCCGTTTTCGCACTGGCGCGCGGGCGCAGCTTTTCGCCAGTGTCGATCATCATCGCCGGCCTCGTCGTCAGCCTCACTTTCGGCTCGGCCGGCGCGCTGCTGATGGCGCTCAACCGCGAATACACCGAGGAGCTGTTCATCTGGCAGAGCGGCTCGCTGGTGCAGAATGGCGACGCGGCGGTCCTTGTTCTGGCGCCATGGCTGCTGGCCGGCATCTGCGCCGCGCCCCTACTCTGGCGACCGCTACGCCTGCTCGACCTCAGCGACGACGGCGCGGCATCGCTCGGCACCCGGCCGGCCGTCATCCGCCTTGCCGGCATGACAGTCGCCGTCTCGCTTAGCGCGCTGGTCGTCGCCGAGGTGGGCGTCATCGGTTTCGTGGCGCTCGCCGCCCCGGCGCTGGCGCGGCTGGCCGGAGCGCGCACGCTTGGCCGCCGCCTGGTCTGGTCGCCGCTGGTCGGCGGTGCCCTGCTCTGGCTCACCTACCGGCTGGTGCAGCCTTTGCCGTTCACCGGCGAAATCCCCGCCGGCCCCGCGACCGCTTTGCTCGGCGCGCCGCTGCTGCTGTTCCTGTTGCCGCGACTGCGAACCACCCCCGAAAGGCAGGCCGACATGGTGTCGTCGATACGCCTGCCGACAAACCGCCTGCCGTTGATCGCGGGCCTGCTGGCGCTCATCCTCGCGGTTGTCCTCGCCATCGGCTTTGGCCGTGGCGCAGGCGGTTGGCACTGGATCGCATCCGCGGATTTGACCGAGCTGCTTGCCCTGCGCGCGCCTCGCGTCGTCGTCGCCCTGTCGGCGGGCGTCCTGCTCGCCGTCGCCGGCACGCTGATGCAGCGCATGACCGGCAACCCGATGGCCGCACCCGAGGTCCTGGGCATTTCCGGCGGCGCCTCTTTCGGCGTGCTGGCGCTGCTGCTGCTCAGCGACAGCTTCGACCGCTCAACAATGCTCGGCGCGGCCTTGGCGGGCGCCTTGCTGGCGCTGACGATCGTCGTGCTGGTCGGGCGACGCAATGCCCTGTCGCCGGAACGGCTGCTGCTTGCCGGCGTCGCCGTTGCGACGGTCGCGTCCGCCTTCGCCGCGCTGCTTCTGGCCAGCGGCGATCCGCGCATGGACTTCCTGCTCGCCTGGCTGTCGGGATCGACCTATCGCGCAACGCCAACGGATGCCTTCACCGCCGCAACGGTCGCGGTCACCGTCCTCGCGCTGGCGCCGCTGACCGCGCGCTGGCTCGATATACTGCCGCTCGGCGAAACCGCCGCGCGTGGCCTTGGCCTGCGACTGGGACGTGTTCGCGCCACATTGCTTGCGCTCACCGCATTGGCCACCGCAACCGCGACATTGGTCATCGGCCCGCTGAGCTTCGTCGGCCTGATGGCGCCGCACCTCGCACGCATGCTTGGCTTCCACCGCGCCGTGCCGCAGCTTCTGGCCTCGGCCATGACAGGCGGGCTGATCCTCGTTGCCGCCGACTGGGCAGGGCGGACGCTGATCTTTCCCTGGCAAGTGCCGGCCGGCCTCATCGCCGCCTTCGTCGGCGGCCCCTATTTCATGGCGCTGATGTGGAAAGGCAGGCAATGAAGTCCGTCCTGGCATATTGCCGCCCTTGCGCTGCCGATTGTAAGCAGCGCCCACCGATGACGGCCGGCGCGCTCACCGCGCCCGTCAAGACAGCTTGCGGTTCACCTCGATGATCAGACGTTTCCTTTCCTACTACGCGCCCTGGAAGGGGCTGTTCGCGCTCGACTTCTCCTGCGCGGTGCTGGCCGGCCTGCTTGAACTCGGCTTTCCCATGGCGGTCCGCACCTTCGTCGACCAGCTGCTGCCGCAGCAGGACTGGACCTTGATCATCATCGCGTCTGCCGGGCTGCTGGTGATTTACCTGCTCAACACCGTGCTGATGGCGGTCGTCACCTATTGGGGTCACATGCTCGGCATCAACATCGAGACCGAGATGCGGCGCAAGAGTTTCGACCATTTGCAGAAGCTGTCGTTCCGCTTCTACGACAACCACAAGACCGGCCATCTCGTCGGCCGTGTCACCAAGGACCTCGAGGAGATCGGCGAGATCGCCCATCACGGCCCCGAGGACCTGTTCATCGCCATCATGACCTTCGCCGGCGCCTTCGTGCTGATGTTCACGGTCAACATGCATCTGGCGCTGATCACGGCGGTGATCGTGCCTCTGATCGCCTGGGTGACGATGCGCTACGGCGACCGCATGGAGCGCAACTGGCAGGCGCTGTACCGGCGTGTCGGCGATTTCAACGTCCGCATCGAGGAGAATGTCGGCGGCATGCGCGTCGTCCAGGCCTTCGCCAATGAGGAGCATGAGCGCACGCTGTTCGCGCATGACAACCAGCGCTACCGCCAGACCAAGCTCGACGCCTACCGCATCATGTCGGCCAGCAATTCGCTGAACTATATGGGCATAAGGCTGATCCAGCTCGTGGTCATGATCGCCGGCAGCTATCTCGTCATCACGGGAGGCCTCAGCAATGGCGGCTTCGTCGGCTTCCTGCTTTTGGTCGGAGTCTTCGTACGGCCGATAGAG
>NZ_RZPH01000772.1:0-2947 GCF_004022825.1 Mesorhizobium sp. M7A.F.Ca.CA.004.04.2.1 | reverse complement strand
CCTCTCCCCCGATCGACGGGGTAGAGGAAGGGGCGCGAACCTGTTGTAGCCAGCGCTCCTCCGAGAGAGGCTCCCTTCCTCTCCCTCCGGAGGGGGGAGAGGTGGCGCTGCGAAGCAGCGACGGAGTGGGGGAAGCCGGTCCTTAAGCGCGAAGCCGCTGATAAGTGAGCACGACCGAACTGGTCCGATACCGGGGAGTGTCGGATATCATGGTCTGGTAGGCGGAAGCGCAGACAATTGCTCCAGACGGCCAGCCTCCCGAATTCTCGAACGATCTCAGGGTTCGAGTTCGACATCCCAGTACAGATAATCCATCCAGCTCTCATGCAGATGGTTGGGCGGGAACAGGCGGCCATTGTTGTGCAGATCGTGCACCGTCGGCTGGAAAGGCTTCTGCAGCGGCCACATCTTGGCATGCGCGGGCATCATGCCGCCCTTCCTCAAATTGCAGGGCGAGCAGGCGGCAACGACATTCTCCCATGTCGTCGCGCCGCCGCGATGGCGGGGGATGACGTGATCGAAGGTCAGATCCTCAGGCGTGCCGCAATACTGGCACTGGAAGCGATCGCGCAGGAAGACGTTGAAGCGGGTGAAGGCCGGGTGCCTGGAGGGCTTCACATAGGCCTTCAGGCTGACCACGCTCGGCAGCTTCATCGAGAAGGTCGGCGAGGAGACGGCGTGCTCGTATTCGGCGACGATGTTCACCCGGTCGAGGAACACCGCCTTGATGGCATCCTGCCACGACCAGAGCGACAAGGGGTAATAGCTGAGCGGACGGTAATCCGCATTCAGCACCAGTGCTGGAAGCCCATCCGGAGATACGGCAACCGTCACGTGTTCACCTCCTTGGTTCTAGACCCGAACGGCGCGGATACTGTAAGCCCGACATGACAGGGATGTGAAGCGGATTGTCGCGTCGCCTAAGCGCCAAAAATGCATGATTTTTATGATTTTTTGCGGATTCAGGCCGGCGGCGCGGCGTCCCGCCCTCTGGTTTCGCGATAATAGGACCAGAAAAGCCGTGATGCGACACCTCGCCACGGGCTCCATGATTCGGCCAATGCGATCAGGGTTTTCTCCGGCGGACGCGGCTCGATGCCGAGCGCGTGGCCGACCGCGCTCTGCAGCGCGACGTCGCGCGCGGGGAAGATGTCGGGATGCCCGGCGGCGAATAAGAGATACACTTCCGCTGTCCACGGACCGATGCCGGACACCGCCGTCATCGTCGTGATCGCCTCCTCGGCATCGAGCGAACAGAGGTGATGAAGGTCGAGGCCGTCGACCACGGCCTGGGCAACAGCGATCAGGCCGCGCTGTTTGGGCCGCGACAGGCCGGCTTCGCGAAACATGTCCTCGCCGGCGGCCAGGATCGCCTGCGGCGTCAGCGGATCGACGAGCTTGGTCAGCCGGCCGAAGATGGCATCGGCACTGGCGCGGGACACTTGCTGCGAGACGACGATCGACGCCAGGCTTCGAAACCCCGGCTCGGACAGCCGCAGCGGCACCTCGCCGGCCATGCCGCGCACCTTTTCCAGGCGCGGGTCGATCACGCAAAGCGCGTCGAGCCCCCGGGCAATGTCGTCTGATGTCACGATACGGCGCATGCTTTCTTGTTCCTCGACCGTCGACAGGGTAGCAATTGGCGAAGCGCCGCAAAACATGATTGCCGCCTGAGAGATGACACTCCTGACATTCCGCTTCGCGCCCAGCCCCAACGGCGACCTGCATCTCGGCCACGCCTATTCGGCGCTGCTCAACCAGAAGCTGGCGGCACGGGCGCACGGACGCCTGCTGCTGCGCATCGAGGATATCGACACGACGCGCTGCACGCCGCAATTCGAGGCCGGCGTACTTGCCGACCTGAAATGGCTGGGGCTTGGCTGGGAAGAGCCGGTGCGCCGCCAGTCCGAGCATTTCGCCGAATACCAGGCGGTGCTCGAGCGGTTGATCGCGGAGGAACTCGTCTACCCCGCCTTCATGAGCCGTGGCGAGATCCGCGCCTTCATCACCGACAGCGAAAAGCGTGGGCGCGACTGGCCGCGCGATCCCGATGGCGTGCCGCTCTACCCCGCCGCGGACAAGGCGCTGCCGCTGAAGGAACGTCAGCGGCGGATAGTCGAGAATGCGCCCTTCGCCTGGCGTCTGGATGTCGAGGCCGCCATGGCGCGTGTCGGCAAGGACCTGTCCTGGACGGAGTATTCCGACGAGACGCTTTCCGCGACGCGCTCCGTGGAAGCCCGCCCGCAGGACTGGGGCGACGTGATCTTGGCGCGCCGTGACATCCCGACCAGTTACCACCTCGCCGTCGTCATGGACGATGCGCTGCAAGGCGTCAGCCACGTCGTACGCGGCCAGGATCTGTTTTCCGCCACCGGCGTGCAGCGCCTGCTGCAGCGACTCCTGGGGCTGCCGCAACCGGCCTATTTCCATCATCGCCTCATCCTCGGACCCGACGGCCGAAAGCTGTCGAAGAGCCTCCGTGACACCGGTCTTGCCGCGCTGCGCCATGCCGGCGCATCACCTGATGACATCAGACGGACGGTCGGGCTTTGACCAGGCGAGATCACCTGCCAAATGCGCCGGCCGTTGAATTTCAGTGATGTATGGATCAATGGTTTCGCTTTGCGCGTCGGGTTGAAGCGCATTAGAGCAGCGCCACGGTCAACTCTCCCCAGTACGGCGGCCTCCGGAACATGCACAGCATCAAGCGGTTCATCCCCGCCACCTTCGTCGTCTTGTGGGCCACCGGCTTCATCGGTGCGCGCTACGCCATGCCGTGGGCGGAACCGTTCACCTTCCTCGCCGCGCGTTTCGTCCTCGCTGCTATCCTGCTGGCCGTCCTGATGCTTGTGCTTGGCTCGAAAAGAGCCACCCGCCAGGAGGCGCTGCATGCCACCGGCGCCGGCATCCTGATGCATGGCGTCTATCTCGGCGCCGTCTTCTGGGC
>NZ_RZPH01000771.1:0-2948 GCF_004022825.1 Mesorhizobium sp. M7A.F.Ca.CA.004.04.2.1 | reverse complement strand
GCATGCGACCTCCCGGCAGCAAAAGCGCACCCTCGAGCGGAAAGATCGGGATCGTCGACGGCAAATCCTTGGCGAGCCGGTAATGCGCGTTTCCCGCTTGCACCATATTCCTCCGATCGCTTCACCAGAAGCGCGTCATACCAGCTAATCTGGCGCAGTCGTCGCCGACGCCAAGCCCGTGCGGCAAAACAACCGGCAGCCGGCTCAGGAGAACAGCAGCGCCGACAATTTGCGGCGCGCCGCCAGCGTCGCCTCGTCGGTCATGCCCCAGGCCTCGAACAGCTGCAGCAATTGCGTCCTCGCGCCATCCTCGTTCCAGGCCCGGTCGGCCTTGATGATGGCCAGCAGATTGTCGGCCGCGGCCGTACGGTCGCCGTTGGCGTTTTGGATCATGGCCAGATCGAAGCGCGCCTGGTGATCTCCGGGATTTTCCGCCAGCCGGCGCTCGAACTCGGCTGGATTGCCGAGAGCCGCCGCCTGCGCCGCAACCGCCATCCTGGCGCGCAGGGCTGCCAGCGGCGGCGCATCCTTCTTGGCCTCCGGGGCTGTTGCCAAAAGCGCCTCGGCGCCTTCCGTGTCGCCGGCGTCGAACAACAGTTCGCCCAGTCCGGCGATCGCCTCGATCGTCTCCGGCGCCTGCGCCAGGATGGCGTCATAAATGTCGGCCGCGGTCTGCATGTCGCCGGCGGCGCGCGCCTCAACGGCTGCGGCCAGGGCTTCAGCCACTGGCGGCGCGCCATTGTCCTTGCCGCCGACCTTGGTGATGAATTCGTTGATCTGGCTCTCCGGGATGGCGCCCATGAAGCCATCGACCGGCTGGCCGTCCTTGAAGGCGATGACCGCCGGGATAGACTGGATGCCGAGCTGGCCGGCGATCGAGGGATGGTCGTCGATGTTCATCTTCACCAGCTTGACCCTGCCGCCGGCGGCCTTGACCGCCTTCTCCAACTGCGGCGTCAACTGCTTGCAAGGCCCGCACCAGGGCGCCCAGAAATCGACCAGCACCGGCTGCCGGCGCGATTCCTTGATGACATCGGCGGCAAAGGCAGCCGTCGTCGTGTCCTTGATCACGTCGGCGGGAGCGGCGGGCGCATCGCCAAGCGCGACTTTCGCCGGCGCCGGCGCGGCTCCACCATACTGCACCGAGGTGGTGTACTGGCCGCCATTGCCGCCAAAGGAGCCGCCGAACGGATTGTTGTCGCTCATCTCTCTGCCCTTCCGTGGCGCCGCCGGCCGGCGGCCAGGCGCCCTATGCTTCAGACCATCTGACTCAAGCCATCCATGTGGCGATCACACGGAGACTTTCAAGATAGCAGCATCGTGCCCGGTTGCCTCGACGAATCTGATCAGGTCGCGCGCCGCGATCGATGTCGTCGCCTCATTGGTCAGCGGATGCCCATTGATGACCGCATGCTCCATCAAATCCTTGTCGAGCACGAGCTTGACCCTGTTTGCCGTGTCGTTGATGACGCCAAAGACCGTGACGGCGCCCGGTGTGACGCCGAGCAGCTCCATCAGCATCTCCGGCTTGCCGAAGGAAACCCGGCTGGCGGCGCCGATCACCTGGTGGATCTGCTTCAGGTCGACGACCGCGTCCTCGCCGACGGTGACCAGGAAGAAATTGTCCTTCTTGTCCTTCAGGAACAGGTTTTTCGTGTGCCCGCCGGCGATTTCGCCGCGCAGCGCCTGCGAATCGGCGACGGTATAGAGCGGCGGGTGGCGCTTCGTCGACGTGGCAATGCCGAGTTCGGCAAGAAAGGCCATCAAATCGGCTTCGGTCTTCGGCATCGGTTTCGTCCCGTTTCTCAAGCCAGCCGTTTACGGCCAATGGGGCAGCCGACACAAGACCGTCATGCGACATCATGGTGAGCGGCACCGCCCTTCGCGCTGGCGCCCCGCCGCCCGCCACTCACGCGCCCGCCGGCGGCTTGCCGGCCCCGCGCATCGTGTCGCAAAAAGCCTGCGATTTCCCTGTTGCAATCGCCGCGCTCTTCAGCCATATAGGCCCGGCTTGCGGCCAAGCGCCGTGCGAGCGGGTGTAGCTCAGGGGTAGAGCACAACCTTGCCAAGGTTGGGGTCGAGCGTTCGAATCGCTTCACCCGCTCCAAATCTTCTTTAGATTTGAAAAGCATAAAGGGCCCGGGTAACCGGGCCTTTTTGCTATCTGGCGCCGGGGAGCGGGGGGACGACGTTTCCAGCCGAAGCCGGGAACGTAGGGCTGCCCATCCGACCTGGGTGTTGAGCCTCAACAGGTTGTCCGCGGGTAGAGCGAGGCGGCTCCGGAATTTGCGTCGCGGGCGATCGATATGCCATGGATAATCGGCCAACGGCTTTCGCTTCCATTTCGCGACCCTGACGGCCGAGACCGCGAATCGGGCGCGAGCGACCTCCAGCGGCGTTGGCGCCGAGCAGGTAAATCAGCTAGAACTAACTCAGGCGGAACAATTGTCTGCGATTTCAGGAGACGACATGTCCGAGGAGCATGTTGAGCGTCGGCTGGCGGCGATCCTGGCCGCGGATGTGGTCGGCTATAGCCGTCTTATGGAGGTCGACGAAGAGCACACGCTCAATCTCCTTCGGCAGCATCGACGGGAGTTCTTCGATCCGACCGTCACCAAGCACGGCGGGCGCATCTTCAAGGTGATGGGTGACGGCTTTCTGGTCGAGTTCGGCAGCGTAATCAATGCGGCGCGCTGCGCGGTCGAGATCCAGCGCGGCATGCCCGAGCGGAATGCCGGCATTCCCGAGGACCGGCATTTCAAGTTTCGCATGGGCATCAACCTTGGCGACATCATCGTCGACGGCGATGATTTCCAGGGCGACGGTGTCAATCTTGCGGTGCGGCTGCAGGGCCTCGCGATGCCCGGCGGCATTGCCTGCTCGGAAGCGGTGCGCCATGCGGTCGGCAACAAGCTGGGCGTCGACTTCGCCGATCAGGGCACCAGGAC
>NZ_RZPH01000076.1:0-11278 GCF_004022825.1 Mesorhizobium sp. M7A.F.Ca.CA.004.04.2.1 | reverse complement strand
GCATATCGGAGGCCTTCATGTCGGTTGATCGGCTAAGACGCAGGCTTGTGAGTGGCTTCACCTGCACCGCTGCCAGCGCCGCCTTGCTGCCATGCTGCCTCGGACGAGCCGTTCTGGCCGCAGGCGGCAGCTTGCGGTTCTCGACCACGCAAATCGCCGACGGCGTCTTCGCCTTCCAGGGCGCGGATGAATTGATGACCGCCGCCAACAACGGTGCGATCTGCAATCTGGGCGCCGTCATCGGCACCGATGCGGTTGCCGTCATCGACAGCGGTGGCAGCCTGATCGAGGCGCAGGCCTTTCTCGCCGCGATCGGAAAGCTGACAGCAAAGCCGGTTCGCTTCCTGGTCAACACCCACATGCATCCCGACCACATCTTCGGCAATGCGGCATTCCGGAAGATCGGCGCGACCATCGTCGGTCACCGCAATCTGCCGCGTGCTCTCGAGGCGCGTGGAGCGTTCTATCTGCACAACTATCGCGAACAGCTTGGCGAGGCGTTGATGGAGGGGATCGAGATCGTGCCGCCGACCATGCTGGTCGACGATCGCCTGCAACTCGACCTCGGCGGGCGCATGATTGAACTGCGGGCATGGAAGGCGGCGCACACCGACAACGACCTGACCGTATTCGATACCGCGACCAGAACGCTTTTTGCCGGCGATCTCGTGTTCATGGGCTCCTTGCCGACGCTCGACGGATCACTGCTTGGATGGCTCCGCCAGATGGATGCGCTCACCGCGATCGACGCCACGCGCGTCGTTCCAGGTCATGGTCCTGTAACGGCCGACTGGCCACAGGCGCTGGCGGGGGAGCGACGCTATTTCGAGATTCTGGCGCGCGATATCCGAAAGGCGATCGCCGACGGAACGCCGCTGCGCGAAGCAGTCAAAACCGCTGGCGAAACCGAACGGGATAATTGGCACCTGTTCGACGACTACAACCAGCGCAACGCAACGGCCGCATTTGCCGAACTCGAGTGGGAATAGACGATGCCGACATGCGTCCAGCAGCTGTAAGGCACGGCGATTTGCCAAGGCGTCGCCAAAGGCTTATCCTCAACGCCAGCCTGGGCACCACCTCTCTGCATTGGTGGAGGCATCGAAATGCAAAATCACCCTTACTCGAGCCGGCAGCTCGCTTTGCCGCTCGCATCCGTTTTTGTCGCGATCATCTTGGCCATCGGCACGCTGCTCGGTTCCTCCGGAACCGCCAGCGCACAGCAAACAACCGCGTCCTCGGACAGAATCTGGCATGACTTGAAGGGCGACGTGTTCGGCGATCGGGCAATTCTGGTCGATACCGGCGTCGTCAGGATCGAAGCGCCGAAGCGGGCGCAGGATGCCGCCATCGTGCCCGTGGACATCTATCTCGATCCAGCCAAGGCGCCGGACGGCATCAAATCCGTTACCTTGATCATCGATGCCAACCCTGCACCGGTGGCGGCAACGTTCCAGCTCGGCAAGGATGCCGGCGTGACGCATCTGTCGACGCGCGTGCGCGTCAACGACTATTCCTATCTGCGTGCCATCGCTGAGACGCAGAGCGGCCAGCTCCATATGATGCAGACCTTCGTCAAGGCATCAGGCGGATGCTCCGCCCCTGCGGTCAAGAACCAGGACGAGGCCAACGCGACGATGGGTCAGATGAAGCTGCGCCAGTTCCCGCCCAAAGAGACGATGACCAAGACTGAGGAACTGCAGTTGATGATCCGGCACCCTAACAATTCGGGCCTGCAGCGGGATCCGCTGACCCAGTATTTCATACCGGCGCATTTTGTTCAGAAACTGTCGATCTCGCAAGCCGGCCGGCCGATCCTCTCCATGGAAGGTGGAATATCGATTTCGGAAGACCCCAATTTCCGGTTCGATTTCACCGTGCATGGCAACGGCGAAATCCAGGTGGAAGCGACCGACACGGATGGCAAAACATTCCGCAATCAGTGGCCCCTGGAGACAGCAGGTCTCTAAAGTATCCCTCTTGCGCCGTAATGCCGGATGCTTGCCAGCTCGATCCCCGAAGTGAAGCTCATTTCGGGAGGATCATGTCCAGGCAAAGGATGGAACTCCATCCGGCTTGCGGAGGGAGCAGGCTCTAAAAGCAGCGCACGTCGGCTTCCGACTGCGCGCGCTTCAATTCGGTACGGGCGGCCTTCGCCGGTGCGCTTTCGCGAAACAGCCCAGCGTTTTCGCCTGTGGTCAAAGACATACTCTTGAAAGTCTCGGCCCTCTCATAGTGGTCGTACGGAAGGATCGAGGCGATGACGTCGATCGAGCAGGAACAGCTTTCCAGCGCCTTACGTGTCTGGCCGTTCGTCTGCATGCAGCCGAGCACGTAATCGGCAATCGTTGCTGTCGGGTAATCTCCCGCGGCGCCCGCCGGGTTTGCGAAGGCCAGCGGCGCGGCCAGGAGCAGCGGCAAGGTCGAAAATCCAACATATCTGATCATGGGAAAACCTCCGGTTAGCCTGGGCGCGATGTGCCAAGTCGGGATCACCGTGGCAGTTGGCAACGAGCCGCAGAGTCAGTCAAGCGCCCATGGCTTCCGTATACGACCAAAGGAGGAATGCGGTACTCATCGACCGTGGTTCCGCATGGCGGCCTGATGGCCCGCTCCACACCCCAACTCCAACGATCATCTCATGCTTGGCCCACTATCGATTCTCCATGCAGCACGTAGATGGCCAGGCCGAGACATCGAAGTGAATACCGCTAAATAAAATCCTTGCTTAGGTGAAATGTAAAACTCAAAAAATAATCAAATTTTATGCGGTCAACCGTTATTTAGCTAGTAGAAATACTTTATCTAACCAATACTGTCCTAGTTATTTCCTTATATTGCACCGCATCATTCACGATATTGCGGTGCAAAAAGACACCCAGGCTTTTTTGCTTGCCTAGCGTTTTGCGATGACATAGCCTCACCCTGTTTCCGGCTTCAAGGGCGTCACCGTCATTAGGGAGCGGCGACAGTCTTTCGTAGGCCAAGGTGAGGTGGGCAGTAACGGTGCCCTCTGCACATCTGGCTTAGGTCGTGACACGCTGCCGGAAATATTTCCCCCCCGTGAATCGCTTGGGCAAGCCCTTGTGGGCTCAGCAAATGATTCATCACTATGAACCTCGGGAGGAATTCGGATGCGTGTACTTACGAAAGCTACCTATATTCTAACCACTGCGGCGTTTCTGTCGCTCGGCGCGGCCTATACGGCGTCGGCTAACGAGGACCTTGCAAAGCTGGCTTCGGATTCGAAGAACTGGGCAATGCAGACGGGTGACTACGCCAACACCCGCTATTCCAAACTCAACCAGATTACTGCGGACAATGTGAAGAACCTGCAGGTCAAGTGGACCTTTTCCACCGGCGTGCTGCGAGGCCACGAGGGTGGACCGCTTATCATCGGCGATGTGATGTATGTCCACACGCCTTTCCCGAACAATGTCTTTGCGCTCGACCTCAAGAATGACGGGAAGATCCTTTGGAAATACGAACCCAAGCAGGATCCCAACGTCATTCCGATCATGTGTTGCGATACGGTCAATCGCGGTGTTGCCTATGGTGACGGCAAGATCATTCTCAATCAGGCCGACACCACGGTCGTCGCCCTCGATGCGAAGACCGGCAAGGTCGTCTGGTCGGTCAAGAACGGTGACCAGACCGATGGCGGCAAAGGCGAATCCGGTACGGCTGCCCCCGTCGTCGTCAAGGACAAGGTGCTCATCGGCGTCTCCGGCGCCGAATTCGGTGTTCGCGGCTGGCTGGCCGCCTACAATCTGAAAGATGGCAAACTCGCCTGGAAAGCCTATTCGGAAGGTCCGGACGCAGACACCCTGATCGATCCCGAAAAGACCACGCATCTCGGCAAGCCGGTGGGCAAGGACTCCGGCACGAACACTTGGGAAGGCGAGCAGTGGAAGACAGGCGGCGGCACGACATGGGGATGGTATTCCTATGATCCCAAGCTGAACCTGGTCTACTATGGCACCGGCAATCCCTCGACGTGGAACCCCGTACAACGCCCCGGCGACAATCGCTGGTCGATGACGATCATGGCCCGCGATGCGGACACGGGTGTTGCCAAATGGCTCTACCAGATGACCCCGCATGACGAATGGGACTATGACGGCGTCAATGAGATGATCCTCGTCGACGGCATGGAGGTCAACGGCGCCAAGCACGATGTGCTGGTGCATTTCGACCGCAACGGCTTTGCCTACACCATGGATCGCGCCAGCGGCGACCTTCTCGTCGCCAAAAAATACGATCCGTCGGTGAACTGGGCGACGGAAGTCAACATGGACCCAAAGAGCGATCAGTATGGCCGCCCGCAGGTCGTGGCGAAATATTCGACCCAGCAAAACGGCGAAGACACCAACTCGACCGGCATCTGCCCGGCCGCGCTTGGAACCAAAGACCAGCAGCCGGCCGCCTACTCGCCGAAGACCGGGCTGTTCTATGTCCCGACCAACCATGTCTGCATGGACTATGAGCCTTACAAGGTAAGCTACACCGCCGGTCAGCCCTATGTTGGCGCCACCGTGTCGATGTACCCGGCCCCTGGCGGCGACGGCAGCATGGGCAACTTCATTGCCTGGGATGCAGCCAAGGGTGAGATCGTCTGGTCGAAGCCCGAGATGTTCTCGGTGTGGTCTGGCGCGTTGGCCACGGATGGCGACGTCGTCTTCTACGGCACGCTCGAAGGCTACATCAAGGCGGTCGATAAGGACGGCAAGGAACTCTAC
This sequence comes from Mesorhizobium sp. M7A.F.Ca.CA.004.04.2.1, assembly GCF_004022825.1. Classification (NCBI taxonomy): domain Bacteria; kingdom Pseudomonadati; phylum Pseudomonadota; class Alphaproteobacteria; order Hyphomicrobiales; family Phyllobacteriaceae; genus Mesorhizobium; species Mesorhizobium sp. M7A.F.Ca.CA.004.04.2.1. The sequence goes on along the minus strand of NZ_RZPH01000076.1, from coordinate 6,539 downwards.
AAGTTCAAGACCCCGTCCGGCATCATCGGCAACATCACGACCTACGAGCAGGGCGGCAAGCAGTACATCGCCGTTCTGTCGGGTGTTGGCGGCTGGGCAGGTATTGGCCTGGCAGGCGGCCTGCTTTCGCCTGATAACGCCGCTGCCTGGCATGGCGCCGTCGATCAGGGCCGTGCCCAAGGCGATGAGGCCGCCGTCGTTGGCACCGCTGGTCTTGGTGCCGTCGGTGGCTACGCGGCACTTGCCGACTACACGACGCTGGGCGGTCAGCTCACCGTCTTCGGTCTCCCGGATTGATGCGCTGGGAACCTTGAGAACGCCTCAGGTCTTGTGAGACCAAAGGCTTGAAGAACGAGAGCCCGGATCATCCGGAAGCCATGGCCGGGCTCTCGATTCGGTTACGCACCCAAAACACCGATCAATGCCGGTCGCGCCAGCAAAACCGTGTCCATTGGCAAATGAAGGAAGTTTGAATGTCCGTTCGCATTGTAATTTCGGCTTTGGTCCTGGCTCTGCTGCCTCTGGCAAGCTCAGGCGTCGCCCAGGCCGACGACAGCATGGAAAAAGCCAAGGCGGTGAAGGAAGAAGGCGGCAAGTATTTGGATGCGGATGGAAATCCGACCTACAATATCGAAAACGGAACCGTCGATTGGTACACGTTCAGCGGCTACCGCCGGTATCACTCCGATTGCCATGTCTGCCACGGACAGGATGCAACAGGTTCGAGCTATGCGCCGGCTTTGGTCAACAGCCTGAAAAACATGGATTACGGCACGTTCCTCTCGATCGTCGCCGAGGGCCGCAAGAATGTCGGCGGCGGCAAGGAAAACGTCATGCCTGCCTTTGGCGACAACAAGAATGTCTATTGCTACATGGACGACCTCTACATCTACCTGCGCGCGCGCGCAGATGGCGCGGCGCCCCGCGGACGGCCGCCCAAGCACGAAGACAAGGCCCAGGCGGCGAAGGATGCCGAAGCATCCTGCATGGGTGGGTGACATGATTGGCCGCGATGCATTGAAGCTGCGCGTCGTTCTGCCGATCCTCGGCACGCTCGCCTTGCTGCCGTCGAATGCGCATGCGCAAAGCGCCGGCCTTGGTGCGGCGGGAGAACTGGTCGACCCCGACATCTTGCGCGTCTGCGCCGATCCCTCGAATATGCCCTTCACCGACAAGAGCGGCGAAGGATTCGAAAACAAGCTGGCAGAGCTGGTTGCCGCGAAAACCGGGCGCAAGTCCGTCTCCTACACCTGGTTTCCCACGATCACCGGCTTCGTGCGCAATACGTTGGGGGCCAACCGATGCGACATCATCATGGGCTATGCCCAGGGCGATGAGCTGGTGCAGAACACCAACGCCTACTATCGCTCCGCCTATGTGCTTGTGCATCCGAAAAGCCACGATATGGAAGGCGTGGAAACGATCGAGGATCCCAGACTCAAGGGCAAGACGATCGGCGTCGTTGAAAGCACGCCGCCAACCGCCAACATGGCCGCCAACAAGCTCCTGCGGACCGCCAAGATCTATCCGCTTGCGGTGGATACCCGCGTCACCCCATCCATGGGGGAGGTCATGATCAAGGACATGCTGGCACACAAGATCGATGCGGCGGTGCTGTGGGGACCGATGGCAGGTTACTATGCCAAGGAACTCGGAGCTGATGTGACGATCGTTCCACTGGTGAAGGAAAAAACCGGCTCGCGCATGTCTTACCGCATTACCATGGGCGTACGTCCGTCCGACCAGGAATGGAAGCGGACGCTCAACCGAGTGATCAGGGAAAACCAGGCGGAGATCACCAGGATCCTGCTGAGCTATAACGTGCCGCTGATCGACGAACACGACAACCTGATTACCCAATGAATGGAAGGGAGACTATTTTCTTGCTGGTCGCCGCGAGCCTTCTGGGTCTGACCGAGCCGACATGGGCTGGCGATGTCGCCGAACCCAGCGGTTTCCGGATGGACGACTATCGGGCGCCGGTGCCGCGGACGCTGCAAGGCGCGAGGGTGGTGACGACGGTGGAAGCGGAAGCGCTGTGGCGGGCGAAAAAGGCGATCTTCTTCGACGTGATGCCGGACACGCCCAAACCGACCAATTTGCCGGCAGGAACCATATGGAGGGACAAGGTCAGAAAGGACATCCCAGGCAGCATATGGCTGGCCAATGTGGGATACGGCGCTATTTCGCAGGAGACCGCCAGCTATTTTCGCCAAGGCCTCGAGGCCAAGGCCGGGACGGACAAGTCGCGCGCGATTCTGTTCTACTGCATGACGAATTGCTGGATGTCGTGGAATGCGGCGAAACGGGCCGTCGAGTGGGGCTACAGTTCGGTAATCTGGTATCCGCTCGGCGCTGATGGGTGGGAAGATGCAAACCTTCCACTGGAGGAGAAAAAACCCTATACAACGAACAATTGAAGTAAGGACTGCAATTATTCTCGATAGTTGGTTTTCAACTTTTCAAAACCTATTGTTTCATTTGTCCATTTTGAGACTTGATGGACGAGCCATTGCGTCGGTGCCCTGCAATGGTTGGCTAACGACAGGATCGGTCCCTTCGGGCTGGTATTAAGAGGAGAAATGTCATGAAGAAGAACTGGAAAAAACCGACCATGTGTCAGGTTGCCGCTGGCTTCGAAATTTCACGGTATCTGCCTGCTGAAATTACTCCCAAGAAGTAGGCCGCAGAGGTGCGCGTCCCTGGCGACAGGGGCGCGCATCCCCTCGCCCCATGGATTTTCGTGAAAGATTTTGACGCACGCAAAGCGCGCGAAGCGTTTTTTGTGACTGCAAATTGCCTGCAGGTCAGAGAAGCCGGCGCGCGGGCATTTTCATGCATTTGAGGATCATCGGATCGGCGGCGGGCGGCGGCTTTCCGCAATGGAACTGCAACTACCGTCTGAGTCGTGCGGCTCGCACCGGCATGGCCGGGGTGCATTCACGAACCCAGTCCAGTATCGCCGCCTCCGCGGACGGGTTCGGCTGGGTTCTTTTCAATGCCTCGCCCGACATTCGCCAGCAAATCGCTGCAACACCTGAACTGCAGCCTGCGGGCGATGCGCCGCTGCGCTCCACGCCTATTCGCGCGGTGGTGCTGACCAACGCCGATGTCGATCATATCGCTGGACTGCTCAGCCTGCGCGAGCGGCAGCCTTTCGCCATTTATGCAACGGCGCAGGTTCTGGCGACGCTGGAGGCGAATTCGATTTTCAACGTTCTCGATCCAGCGCTTGTGCCGCGGCGCATCCTGCCGCCGGCGAAAGAATTGGCCATTTGCGACGCAGAAGGCCGCGAGACCGGCGTAATGATCGAGCCCTTTCCAGTGCCCGGGAAGATAGCACTCTATCTGGAGGATAGAGACCATCCGGATGCCAATTTCAGCTCCGACGCAGGTGATACGATCGGAGTCCGAATTGCCGGCATCGGCAGCCGCGGCTCCGTCTTCTATATTCCGGGCTGCGCGCGCATCGATGCGGCCTTGCGCACGCGTCTCACCGATGCCGCCTGGCTTCTGTTCGACGGCACGGTCTATACCGACGACGAGATGATCGTCGCCGGCGTCGGTCAGAAAACCGGCGCGCGCATGGGGCATCTGGCGATCTCGGGAGAATCGGGTTCGATCGCAGGCTTGGCCGATGTGAGGGTCGGCCGTCGCGTCTTCGTCCACATCAACAACACCAATCCCATCCTTGACGAGAATTCCGCCGAGCACGCGGCGGTCAAGGCGGCCGGCTGGGAAATCGCAAGCGACGGTATGGAGATGGAATTTTGAGCGACTTCCGCGATGCAGCCAAAGGCGGACTCTCCAAGAGCGCTCTCGAAGCCGTGCTGAGGCAGGTTGGCGCCGAGCGCTATCACAATCGCCATCCCTTTCACCACAGGATGACCAGCGGCGCATTGTCGAAGGCCGAGATAAAGGCCTGGGCGCTGAACCGCTATTGCTATCAGGCGGTCATCCCGCGCAAGGATGCCATGATACTCGTGCATGCCGAGGATCCAGCGTTTCGCGCCGCGTGGCGCAAGCGGATCGAGGATCATGACGGCGAGGACGGCTGGAGCGGCGGCATCGCGCGCTGGCTGCATCTGGCAACTTCGCTCGGCCTGGACGCCGAGGCCGTGAAGAGCGAAAGGCTGGCACTGCCGGCGACGCGCTTCGCGGTGGGCGCTTACCTTTCCTTTTGCACAAACCGGACGTTGTTCGAGGCGGTCGCGTCCTCGCTGACCGAGATGTTCTCGCCACTCATCATCGGCGAGCGGGTGCCGGCAATGCTGGCCAAATACGACTACATCACCGAGGACACGCTGGCCTATTTCAGGCAACGGCCCGAACAGGCCTCGCGTGACGCCGACTTCGCCCTCGCCTACGTGCTCAGCCATGCCGATACGGCGGAGCGCCAGCAGCAGGCAATCGATGCACTGGTGTTCAAATGCGATATACTCTGGGCCATGCTTGACGCGCTTCAACACGCCTATGGCGAGCAGGGAAACATACCGCCCGGCGCCTTCCAGCCCGAGGCAGCCCAATGATGGCGCTGCGCGAAAGAGCCGTGGTGTCGTTGCGATCGGTACCTTCGCTGCCGAAACACGTGCGCATACAATACGATTCCGTGCGGCAGGCATTCGCCGTGCTTTCACCCGAAAAGATATTCTGGCCGAACGATGTCAGTCTCGATATTTTGCGCCGCTGCGATGGACGGTCAACGGCAGGCGATATCATTGCTGGCCTTGCCGCGGATTATGAGGCCGAACAGGAGGCCGTGGCGACCGACGTCCTCGCCTTCCTGCAGGAATGGTCGGACAAGCTGCTGGTGAGGTTATGAGCACGCCCCTCCTCCCTCCAATCGGCATGCTGGCGGAACTGACGCATCGCTGCCCGCTGCAATGCCCTTATTGCTCCAATCCGCTGGAACTGCTGAAGGCCAATCGCGAACTCGACACAGAGACCTGGCTCGCCCTGTTCTCGGAGGCCGCCGATCTGGGAGTGCTCCAGGTGCATCTGTCCGGTGGCGAGCCGACACTGCGCCGCGACCTCGAGCAATTGATCGCCGGGCTTGCGGGGCGCGGCGTCTACACCAATCTGATTACCGCGGGCGTTGGCATCGTCGAGGGCCGTATCGAGGCATTTGCCGAAGCCGGCCTCGACCATCTGCAACTGAGCTTTCAGGGCGCGCGGCCGGCGACCACCGATCGCATCGGCAACCACAAGGGCGCTCACGAAAAGAAGCTGGAGACGGCACGCCGCGCGCGCGTTGCCGGTCTGCCTCTTACCATCAACGCACCGATCCATCGCCATAACATCGAGGAAGTGCCGGAATTCATCGATCTCGCCCTTTCGCTGGGCGCGGAGAGGCTCGAGATCGCCAATGTGCAGTATGCCGGCTGGGCGTTGACCAATCGCGACCAACTGATGCCCGAGCGTGAAGCGGTCGACAGGCAGGCGGAGATCGTTGCGGAGGCACAGGAGCGACTGGCCGGCATCATCAACATCGATTTTGTGACGCCGGACTATTTCGCGATCTATCCCAAGCCGTGCATGGGCGGCTGGGCGCGGGACGCCTTCATGGTGACGCCTGACGGCACCGTACTGCCCTGCCATGCCGCACAGACGATCCCGTCGCTCAGCTTCGAGCGTTTCGAACCACGCAGGCTGTCCTCGATCTGGGCCGATTCACCGGGGTTCAATGCCTTTCGCGGCACGGACTGGATGCAGGAACCCTGTCGCGGCTGTGAGCGGCGCGAGATCGACTGGGGCGGCTGCCGCTGCCAGGCGATGGCGATCGCCGGCGATGCCGCTGCAACGGACCCCGCTTGCGCGAAATCGCCGATCCATGCTCGCATGGCAATGCTGATCGACGAAGCCAAGCGCATTGCCACAGCTCCTTCGAGAGAAGAACCGTTCGTCTACCGGCGGATCGGTGCCATGACCGAATCCGCCTGACCTGGCGAGAAAGCGCTTCTCACCCCCTCCGGAAAACGCGAAGCGTCTGCTCGTCAAACAATGGCTCGTCCTGGCCGATGCGCACAAACAGAAGCCTGTGCCCCTCACCCGCCGGCACCTCGAAATACTGGATGCCGTCAGGCATTTCACCCCAGTCGCCGCAGGGCGGTTCGGGAACCTCGTCGGAACTGGCAAGCGCTTTGAGTTCTTCCGCATAGGAGGCGTCAGGGCTGAATGAGTAGCGTTTGACGCCTGCAGGCTCCGTGCCCTGCGTGTAAGGCGTCAGCACGCAGCGGGCGCTGACAGTCTTGTCGGTTTTTTCCAGGAACAGGCGGCGCAATGCAGCCTCGGCAGTTTCACCCGATATGATGTCGAACAGTTCGACGAGAGGATCGGCCGCGCCGCCGTCGCTGTATTTGATGGCAAGCGCGTTGTCGGCGAATTCGAAATGAATCTGGCGGAAGCCGAAGTCGCAGCGTTGCGCCCAGGCGGCCAGCCCGATATTTTTGTCAGACAACCTTTCCCAGACGCATTTGTCGATCGGCGAGCGCGACGGCGCCGGCTCGTCTGCCATCGCGGACATTGTCGCGGATGCAAGC
>NZ_RZPH01000770.1:0-2962 GCF_004022825.1 Mesorhizobium sp. M7A.F.Ca.CA.004.04.2.1 | reverse complement strand
CACCATGATCCTGTCGTTGCTCTACCGGCTGAAGCCGGAAGAATGCCGGCTGATCATGGTCGATCCCAAGATGCTCGAACTCTCTGTCTATGACGGCATCCCGCATCTTCTGACGCCCGTCGTCACGGATCCCAAGAAAGCCGTCACGGCGCTCAAATGGGCCGTGCGCGAAATGGAAGACCGGTATCGCAAGATGGCGCGGCTCGGTGTGCGCAACATCGACGGCTACAACGAGCGTGCCGCTCAAGCCCGCGACAAGGGCGAAACCGTCGTCATGACCGTGCAGACCGGCTTCGAAAAGGGCACCGGCGAACCGCTTTTCGAACAGCAGGAAATCGACCTCGCGCCGATGCCCTACATCGTCGTCATCGTCGACGAGATGGCCGACCTGATGATGGTCGCCGGCAAGGAGATCGAAGGCGCGATCCAGCGACTGGCGCAGATGGCGCGCGCTGCCGGCATTCACCTGATCATGGCAACGCAGCGCCCCTCGGTCGACGTCATCACCGGCACGATCAAGGCCAACTTCCCGACCCGGATTTCCTTCCAGGTGACATCGAAGATCGACAGCCGCACCATCCTGGGCGAGCAGGGCGCCGAACAATTGCTTGGCCAGGGCGACATGCTGCACATGATGGGCGGCGGGCGCATTTCGCGCGTGCATGGGCCGTTTGTTTCCGACGCCGAGGTCGAGCATGTGGTCGCGCATCTCAAGGCGCAAGGGCGCCCTGAATATCTGGAAACCGTGACGGCCGACGAGGACGAGGAAGAAATCGAAGAAGACCAGGGCGCGGTCTTCGACAAGGGATCCGTCGCAGCCGAAGACAGTGATGCGATCTACGACGAGGCGGTGAAGGTGGTGGTGCGCGACAAGAAGTGCTCGACGTCCTACATCCAGCGCCGCCTCGGCATCGGCTACAACCGCGCCGCGTCCCTGGTCGAGCGTATGGAAAAGGAAGGCCGGGTCGGCGCACCAAACCATGTCGGCAAACGGGAAATCATCATGGGCCGGCGCCCGCCGGCGAGCGCGCCCGAGGATGACGGCGCGGACTGATCGGCAGCCCGCTTGAAGCGCACATAAAAAAGGCCGGTTACCCGGCCTTTTTCACCACAAGCGCATTGGCCTCAGCCGATCTTCTGGCCGGTCTTTGCCCAGTCGGCGAGGAACTGTTCCAGGCCCTTGTCGGTCAGCGGGTGCTTGACCAGCGCCTTCAGGGTCGCCGGGGGGGCGGTCACGACATCGGCGCCGATGAGGGCCGCCTGCTTGACGTGGTTCACGGTGCGCACCGAAGCGACGAGGATCTCAGTCTGGAAATCGTAATTGTCGTAGATCTGCCTGATCTCCTGGATCAGCTCCATGCCGTCGATGCCGATGTCGTCGACGCGGCCGACGAAGGGCGAGATGAACGAGGCACCGGCCTTGGCCGCCAGCAGCGCCTGGTTGGCCGAAAAGCACAGCGTGACGTTGACCAGGCGGTTCATCTCGGTGCGGATCGTCTTGCAGGCCTTGAGACCGTCCAGCGTCAGCGGCACCTTGATGCAGACATTGTCGGCGATCTTGGCCAGAACCTTGGCCTGCTGCATCATCTCGGAATATTCAGTGGCGGTGACTTCAGCCGAGACCGGACCCTTGACGATGTCGCAGATCTCTTTGGTCACGTCGGCGATCTTGCCGCCGGATTTGAGGATCAGCGACGGATTGGTGGTGACGCCGTCGAGCAGCCCCAGATCGTTCAGCTCACGGATATCCTTGACGTCGGCGGTGTCGACAAAAAATTTCATGGCGGGTCTCCTGAAGATTTTCATGTGCATGTCATGCACATTCGGGGTCGGCCTTTGATCTAGACCAAAGTCAGGGCAAGGTCACGCCTCATGATCGAAGATTCGCCCTTTGTCGCAGCCGCACCGGTGCTGGTGCCGATGCCCGCCGAACGCCCCTACACCTATGCCGTGCCGGCCGGCATGCGCGTGGTGCCGGGCTCGATCGTGCGCGTGCCGCTCGGGCCGCGGCAGGTCGCCGGCATCGTCTGGGATGGCGCGGTCGAGAAGGTCGACGCGAAAAAGCTGCGCCCCATCGAACAGGTCTTCGACTGCCCGCCGATCGACCGAGCGATGCGCCGTTTCGTCGACTGGGTGGCGCAGTACACGCTGTCGCCTCCGGGCATGGTGGCGCGCATGCTGCTCAGGGCGCCGGAGGCTTTCGACCCCGAACCCTGGATCGAAGGGCTGCAGCGCACGCTCCTCGCACCCGACCGGATGACGGGCGCCAGGCAGCGTGTGCTGGAGACGGCCGAAGGCGGCCTTGCCTGGACGCGCTCCGGCCTCGCTCACGCCGCCGGCGTGTCATCGACGGTGATTGACGGCCTGAGGGCGCAAGGCGTGTTCGAGACTGTGATGATCCCGCCGCGCCCGGTGGTGGCCGCGCCCGATACCGGCTACGCCATTCCGGAACTGATGCCGGACCAGAGCGACGCGGCGCAGATGCTGCGCGCCAATGTCGCAGCCGGCGTGTTCAACGTTGCGCTGCTCGACGGCGTCACCGGATCCGGTAAGACCGAGGTCTATTTCGAGGCGGTGGCGGCTGCGCTCGACCAGGGCAGGCAGGTGCTGATCCTGCTGCCGGAAATCGCGCTGACGCATGCCTTTCTCGAGCGCTTCCAGCAGCGCTTCGGCGCCAAGCCGGGCGAATGGCATTCCGACCTGCCGCCGCGGATGCGCGAGCGGGTTTGGCGGCAAGTGGCGGAAGGCGGCGTGCGGGTCGTCGCCGGCGCGCGCTCGGCGCTGTTCCTGCCGTTCAAGGAGCTCGGCCTGATCGTCGTCGATGAGGAGCACGACCCTGCCTACAAGCAAGAGGACCGCGTCTTCTACAATGCGCGTGATATGGCCGTGGTGCGCGGCCATATCGGCAGCTTTCCGGTGGTGCTGGCGTCGGCGACGCCATCGGTCGAAAGCCGGGTCAATG